>NZ_CANQLZ010000037.1 GCF_947624825.1 uncultured Acinetobacter sp. | reverse complement strand
ACGGGTAATAAGCAAAAGCCGTAAAACTTTTCATATATTTATCAGTGTGTTAATGTGAAAATTGTAATTCTTAATAAGCCTTATGACGTCCTCTCCCAATTCCGTAAAGATGAAGCACACATGACCATGTCTGACTTTGTCGATGACCCTGATTTACGTCTTGCCGGTCGTTTGGATATGGACTCAGAAGGTTTAGTATTTTTAACCGACCATGGTGGTTTAAATCAATACATCACCAACCCTGCCAACAAAAAGTTTAAAACTTACCTTGTACAAGTGGATGGTGACATCACCGAAGAAGCACTTGAACAATTACGTCAAGGTGTTGAACTCAAAGATGGTATGACCTTGCCAGCCAAAGCCATTAAAGTTGAACAACCAGAGTGGTTATGGGATCGTGATCCGCCGGTACGCTACCGTGCTTCTGTTCCAACTTCTTGGGTAGAAATTTCTATTTGTGAAGGTCGTAATCGTCAAGTGCGCCGTATGACTTCGGCGGTAGGTTTTCCAACATTACGTTTAATTCGTACTAAAATTGGTGCAATTGATTTAGTGCAATTGGGTTTACAGCCGGGTGAAACCAAAGAAATCGAACCTTTGTTATATCCTGATTTCCAAAATTTACCAGCAGATGAACCTTACCGTTCACGTTCTTATGTGAAAAAGCCGGGCGGTACCGGTGGTAAGCCAATGGTACGCAAAAATAAAGATGGCTCAGTCAAGAAAAAAGGCACCAAACGTATTTGGCAAATGGACGAAAGCGAAAAGCCAAAACGTCGTACCAATGGTACAACGCGTCCAAACACCAAAGCACCACGCGGTCGTGGCCGTGGTCGCGGTTAATTCAATCGTGTAAAAACAGCCTGCCCTTCCGGTGGGCTTTTTTAGGTGCGTATTAACTCAGTTTTTAAGTTAATTTAGCTCAGCTACAAGATTCATCCTGCACAAAAAACCCATGTCGAAACATGGGTTTTAATTTAAAACTGCCTAAACTGCACTTATGCTTTAAGCCATTGTTCAGCTTTGGCTTGATCTGCTACTTTTAATTCAACCGAAGCTAAGCCCGTTTCTGCCGCTGTCACTTCAAACTGCATCAACTCATCACGGCGGAATGCTAGCACGCTAAATGTACCCTGTTGCTTGGCATAACTTGCTAAGAGTTTTTCAGATGCCTTTAAGCCATCAATCGCAATAATCACATCATGGGCAGAAAGACCCGCTTTTGCCCCTGCACCATCACGGTGTGCTTGTTGTATCACCACCCCTTCAGGTTTTTCACTCAGTTTTAAACCAAACGGCAAAGACTTATCATCCTGAGTTTGGAAGCTAATACCAAATTCAGGCAACAATTGATCCAATGGTAATTCATCAGTGGTATTGACCAAGTGATTGATCTGCTCAATCCAACTATCGCCTGTGAGTTCTTTACATAGCTCATAAATGGTACGTTGATTGACTTGAATGCCCTTTTGCGCATTTTCGTACAATTTACGCATTAAGGCATCTAGGCTAGAACCACGTAAACGCAGACCTAAATCTAGACACAACGCCACTAAACAGCCTTTGTTGTAGTAACTTGTACCTGCATTATTCGAGTTTTCATCTTGACGATAAAATTTTACCCATGCATCAAAACTTGATTCGGCCACGGTTTGAATGAGGCGTCCCGGATTTTGTAAATAACGCTCAATTTGACCCTTTAATAGTTTTAAATAGGCATCTTGATTGATTACGCCACTACGTAATAACAATAGGTCGTCGTAGTACGAGGTAAAGCCCTCAAAAATCCATAATAAAGAGGTATAACCTTCTTGATTTAAATCATAGTCCACAAAATTTTCAGGACGAATAAATTTCACCAACCAAGAATGGAAATATTCGTGACTGCATAAACCTAAGAAACGCTGATAGTCTTCTGATGGCTGCTCAGGCTCATTGGCTTTTGGAAAATCCTGACGTGGGGTGATTAAACTGGTGCTATTAGGATGCTCTAAACCACCATAACTATTGCCTGTTGCCATCGTCATAAAGGTATAGTCTTTAAATGGCGCCGAAGCAAACATCTGAATCTGGGTTGCACAAATTTTAGTGATGTCTTGCTGCATGCGTTCAACATTCATGGCATGTTTGCCAGACACCACAAATTCATGTGCAATGCCTTGTGCTTCAAAGCTAAAGCGCGTTTGCTCAGCTAATTCAAACGGCGAATCAATGAGTTGTGCGTAGTTGTCGGCTTCTAAAGTAAAACGCCCTTTGACCAAACTGCGAGATGTTAAACCCGTGGCCAGTTGGAAATGTTTTAATTCAGGTGGTAAAAATATTTCAACTTCAATTGCTTTGTGTTCTTGACCCTCTAAGGCTAAACAAGCACAGGCTGGGTTAATATATAAACGTGTTTGGTCTACATAAGCACCACGTACCGACAAATCATAGGCATACACGTCATATTCAACCGTGATCAGCTCATAGTCGGTGTTAAATAAGCGCCATTTATTTTTTTCAAATTTCTCAATTTCAAGCAAACGCCCTTCTTCGTCATAGGCACGTACGCTTTCTAAATGTTTGGCAAATTCACGAATGAGATAACTGCCCGGAATCCATGTGGGTAAAGATAAGATTTGTGTCGGCTCTGCAACAAAACGCAAAGTCACATGGGCAAGATGCTGACGATAATCGTCAAATTCGATTTGATAATGCAACATAATGGGCAACACAAACATTCAATAGATAACTTAACAAGAAGCTTAACATTTTTTTGCCAAGCAATGCATAGCGCTTGCATTTGTTGGCTTTTTGACTAGCCATCTGCTAGAAAAAGGCATAGCATGCGCAGACTTTTTTTCAATTTTTTTGTCCATGGATTGGCAAATAAGGAACTGCCTTGAACGCTGTGTTTTACCTGTTGGCAAGCTGTGTGCTGCTATGCTCCACCACAAGTTTTGCAAATCTACTGAACATCAATCCTGAATCGGTTGAAGCCGAAGCGTGGACCATTTTAGATTCACAATCAGGACAAGTGATTGCCGAGCACAATAGTCATGTACAACGTGCCCCTGCTTCACTGACCAAAATGATGGTGGCGTATATTGCCTTAAAAGACATTCAAAGCGGAAAGTTACAACGCCATGAATTGCTCACTGTGAGTCCTGTGGTCAATCAGGTCATGTCAGATGAATCACAAATGCGCCTTAAAGTCGGTGAACAGGTGAGTATAGATACTTTATTGGCAGGCTTAGTTGTCATGTCTGCCAATGATGCCGCTTTACTTTTAGCTGAACGTATCTCAGGCAATGTCGCAAATTTTTTACAGCGTATGAATGCTGAAGCCAAAGCCTTGGGCATGCACAATAGTCATTTTAGTAACCCACCCGGGATTACCATGCCGGATCATTATTCAACGGCTGCTGACTTTGCACTGCTGGGTCAAGCCTTGGTCAATGAAACACCCTCTTATTTGTACTATTCAAAACTGCCCGATTTTCGCTATCAGGGTCTATATCATGCTGCCACCAATGTCTTACTGAAAACCGACCCAACTGTAGATGGTTTAAAAACCGGTTTTACCAAAGCTGCAGGTTACAACTTAGCACTCACTGCACAGCGCAATACAGCTCGTTTAGATGCACCACAACGCCGTTTAATTGTGGTGGTATTGGGCACAACCAGTATACAAAAACGTGCTGAAGTGGCACATAAATTAATGAATTTGGCTTATACCTACACGCAAAATGAACGTATTGTACAAAAAGGCCAACATTTAGCTAATCTGCCTGTAAGTCAATCCAAGTACACATGGTTTGAGGTTAAAGCATTGCAATCTGAGGTGGTCACTACATCATTGTATGCCCTTGATACACCCATTGATCTTAAAGCCTATCAATCTGATCAAGCGCGCCTAAAAGTGCTCAATGACCAAGGGCAAATGACGCTACTTGAGCCTTTAACCAATACTCAAACTCGGCTTGAAGCGAGCTTAATACCACAGACCTTAGCTGCGCCTTTAAATCAAAGCATGCCACTGCTTGACATCAAGGTATATCAAAACAAGCAATTGCTACGACATATTCAAGTTGAAAATCATGTCCAACTTGAACAGCACAATGTGTTTCAGCAATTTATGGCATGGTGTCATGACCTATGGCATGGCATACAGCGTAAAGCCAATATCAAGCTCTAATTTGCCGCACTTTTTTTGTAACTTGTATAACAATTTTGCGCCGATTTACTATTAAGAGATGGCATAGTCATGGCATCTCTTTTTTATAATAACAATGGGTGCACCATGACACTACTTCATAAAATTGTCATTATTGGCGGTGGCGCAGGCGGTTTAGAATTAGCCACGCAATTGGGCAATAGCTTAGGCCGTAGCAACAAAGCAGAGATTACTTTAGTCGATCAAAAGCTCACTCATGTTTGGAAACCTTTGTTACACGAAATTGCCTCGGGTCGACTCAATCCGCATCAAGAAGAAACCAATTATTTTGCCCATGCTGCCAAACATGCCTATCAGTTTGTTTTAGGTCGTTTTGTGGGTATCGACCGACAACATAAACGGGTTGAAATTCAGCATCAGCATTGGCTCAAAAAAGCAGTCAATAGCCCAATTTCTAGCGCCTCGAGTATTGCTTTAGAATATGACACCTTAATTTTAGCGCTTGGCTCTACCTGCAATGACTTTGGAACAGAAGGCGTCAAACAGCATTGCCACTTTTTAGACAATGTTGAGCAAGCCCAACAATTCCAACAAGATTTGTTGCATGTTTATTTAGAGGCACAGCATTTACCTAAAGCGCGCGCTTTAAATATTGCCATCATTGGCGCAGGTGCCACAGGAATTGAATTGGCGGCCGAGTTGATTCATGCCAAAGACAACTTTTTTCAATATGGCTTAAACAAAATTGACCCAAGCAAAGTCAATATTCGAGTGATTGAAGCGGCTGATCGTATTTTACCGGCTTTGTCGGAGAAAACCTCAGAACACACCCAACAGCAGCTTGAAGATTTAGGCGTGGAAGTATTAACCGATCACCGTGTATCTAAAGTCGATGCCGAACGAATTTACTTTGCTAATGGTGCAAATTTTGAGGCAGAAATTAAAGTTTGGGCAGCGGGCATTAAAGCGCCTGAAGTGTTTAACAATTTAACCGAATTTGAAAAAGACCGTCTCAACCGTTTACATGTATTTGCCACCTTACAGACCACCATTGATCCTGATATTTTTGCCTTTGGCGATTGCGCACATTGCCAACCCGATGCCAAAGCGCCGGCTTTAGCGCCGCGTGCCCAAGTGGCAAGTCAACAAGCCAACTTTTTACTGCGTGCAATGAAAGCGCGTGTGGCACAACAACCCTTACCGATGTTTAGATTTTCTGAAAAAGGGGCGTTGGTGTCGTTAAGTGAACATAGTGCCGTGGGTGAATTATTGGGCAAAGTTAATATTCATGGGGTATTGGCAAAATCTATGTATGTGTCGTTGTATCGGGTACATCAAGCCAACATTCATGGCTATACCCATGCCGGTTTACTGACCGCCAAAGACCTGATGACAAAAAATATAGGTCCAAAGATAAAATTGCATTGAAATATAATTTTTCGCCCACACTAATAAAAAAACAGCATTAGATCGGTAAAAATGCGAATTTTAACGAAATCACTTCGATAAATTTATTTTTCCCTTTATGATGTATCTTTAAAAATTTATTGAATGGATCAAGAGCATGACTGCAATTGCAAATAACCACGTGGTATCTTTCCACTACACATTGACTAACGCTGAGGGTGAAGTTCTTGATAAATCTCAAGGCGAGCCACTTGTATACTTGCAAGGTGCAGGCAACATCATTCCTGGTTTAGAAAATGCTTTACTTGGTAAAACTGTAGGCGACAAATTCACTGTAACTGTACCTGCTGCTGAAGGTTACGGCGAATACAACCCTGAACTTGTACAAGAAGTTCCTGCAAAAATGTTCCAAGGTGTAGATAACATCCAAGCGGGCATGCAGTTCCAAGCACAAACTGATGATGGCGTGCAAATTGTAACTGTTAAAGCAGTTGAAGGCGAAAACGTAATCGTTGATGCAAACTTCCCACTTGCTGGTCAAGACTTAACATTTGATGTTGAAATCGTAGAAATCCGTGATGCTTCTGAAGAAGAATTAGATCACGGTCACGTACACGGTGCAGGTGGTCATCACCACTAAGATCTTCTGATCTTAAAAAGGCAAAGTATTTTACTTTGCCTTTTTTTATGGCTTAGCTTTTAATCAAGACAACATATCAATGAATTATATTTATCAAAAAATCCCTTTAATGGCTCTCGTAGTATTATCAAGTATGCAAATCGCTTGTGCTCAAAATACCACTTCCCAAAACAAGCAATGTCGTAGCCATAATTTAAACCATGCTCAACACTTTAACCAAATGTATAAAAAAGATGAATTTTATATTTTTTATTCGACTCTGTCTGATTCACCGCATCGTTTAAAAACACTCAAAGATTTAAATAACAATAAGATTCCCGATTATATAGAAGACCTTGCAACACAAGCTGTCGCCAGTCGTGAAATTTTTAAAGCAGCAGGCTTTCGTCATCCGCTGCAAAGTCCCCGTTATCAAAATGTCAAAAACATCAGTATTTTTGTGCAAGATTTAAAAGGCAATGGCATCGCTTATGAAGTACCTGCTGTTCACCCCAATTTAAAACATCACATGCCATGCAGTTTAGTCATGCATATTTCTATAGATCTCAAAGATTTTCCAGGCAACTATTGGACAACGGTCACACATGAACTATTCCACTTATATCAGTATGGCTATACTCAATTTAAAAATACATGGTATTTGGAAAGCCTCGCCAATTGGTCAGAACGTGCCCTACGTATTGATTTAAGTACAGGGACAAAAAACCTTCCGGCCTTACCCAAAAACTCACTACAGTTAAACAAAGAAGTGATCAGTAAAGGCTATCATCATATGTGGCGTCGGTTAGCGGTGATTGAGAGTCAAGATCGTTTGCTGATTCCGCCACATTTACAAAAAATGCGTTATACCAATGGGAGTTCTGTGTTTAAAGATAATGAATGGCGTAATACAGGTTTGGTGCTCAACGTAATGCAAAATCTAGAACACACCTCATTAAACATGAGCAAGCAAAAAAAATGGCACCCTTATAACTGGAAAGAAGCAGATCAACGTTTAAAGTCATGGGACCCTATTATTTGGCAAAATATTCAAGCGGCATTCAAAACCCAAGGATACCAGACAACAGAAGTCAAACAATTACTCAAGCTTGAGCTGCAACCTTAAGATTTTTGAGGATATAAACCGACAAGCATAGCGATATATAGCGTCTAATCTAAACGGCAGAAAAGGTTTTACTTTGCGCTGTCTATGCTTGCTGTTTAAAAGAAATACCTTACAGGAACTCACAGGAAATTCACCGCTTTTAGGCTAAGCTTGAATTATTTAATAATAGTGTAACCCACATGTCTGCTTATCAACTGGTTTGGCTACGCCAAGATTTACGCACCTTTGATCATAGTGCTTTGCATCATGCTATGGCAGCGGGTCCAACATTGGCTGTGGTAATACTCTCGCCTGAGCAATGGCATTTACATAATGATGCTCCAATTAAAATCGATTTTTACTTACGCCAACTGCATGCTCTGCAACTTGATTTAGCCAACTTAAATGTGCCTCTGCTAGTGTTACGCGTTGAACTTTGGCATGAGATTGCAAACGCCTTAAAACACTTATGTCAGACACTGCCCATCGCCAATCTATATGCCAATCGTGAAGCGGGGCTAAATGAAATTTCCCGTGATGAATGGGTCACGCAAAGCTTAAAGCAACTTAACATCCACAGCTATTTCTTTGAAGATCGCACCTTATTTGCATTGGGTTCAATCCGTAATAAAAGCTTGCAACCTTATCAGGTGTTCAGTGCTTTTAAAAAACAGTGCTACGAAAAATTAAGTATCAGTTTAGCGCCTTGCTATCCAACCCCTCAACCGCAACAGGTACTTAATTTAAGCTTTGATCAGTCAATGCTGAACATTCCAAGTTTAACTGCGCTGGGTTTGAATGAGATTTCACCACAACAACAAGCGCTATGGCCAGTTGGCGAAGCTGCTGCCTTTCATCGTTTAGATGCATTTATTGCTGATCAGGTTGAATATTATGACCGTGAACGTGACTACCCGCATTTAAACAGTACTAGTCAATTGTCTGCCTATTTAAATATAGGCATGCTCTCTATCCGTAGTTGTGTCAATGCGCTGTTTCGCGAGCAATATGGCAATTTTGATTTTGTCAGTACCGGACAGCAAGTATGGCTCAATGAATTGCTATGGCGTGAATTTTATCAACACATTTTGTTTGATTTTCCAAAAGTATCTAAGCATCAGCCATTTAAAGACCATACCAAAGGCTTAATTTGGCGCAATGCAGCGCAAGATTTGCAAGCTTGGCAGCAAGGTCAAACCGGTATTCCGATTGTAGATGCCGGTATACGTCAAATGTTGGCCACAGGTTGGATGCATAACCGTGTACGTATGATTGTGGCAATGTTTTTAAGTAAAAATTTACTGATTGATTGGCGTTTAGGTGAAGCATGGTTTATGCAACATTTAATTGATGGCGATTTAGCTGCCAACAATGGCGGTTGGCAATGGTGTGCCTCCACAGGAACAGATGCAGTGTCCTATTTCCGAGTATTTAATCCGGTGAGTCAATCAGAAAAGTTTGACCCCAATGGCGATTACTTACGCTGTTGGTTACCTGAACTTGCACATTTAAATGCTAAAGAAATTCATGACCCGTATGCTAAAAACCCACAGCGCAAATTAGATTATCCGCGCCCAATTGTGGATTTAAAACACAGTCGTTTACGTGCTTTAGAGGCTTTTAAAGCGCTTTAAAAAAACCTCCCGATCATTGATCGGGATGTTCTTATGCCATTTGTTCGTCACGTTTAAAGACCAATTCATTGCCTTGTGAACTGACTGGGTCAAAATAATAACCATCAACATTAAAAGCTTGAAGCTGCTCAGGTGATTTAAGATTATGTTGAATGATATAACGCGCCATCAAACCGCGGGCTTTTTTGGCATAAAAGCTAATGACTTTGTATTTACCATTTTTTTGATCCAAAAACACAGGTTTAATGACCGAGGCTTTAAGCTTTGTTTCTTTCACTGCTTTATAGTATTCATCGGACGCTAAATTAACCAACACTTGGCTGTTGTTCGCTTCAAGATCATGATTAATCAGATCTGTAATCATATTTTCCCAAAATTGATATAAATTGCTCCCTTTGGGATTATGCAAACGTGTACCCATTTCTAAGCGGTACGGCATCATTAAATCTAAAGGTCGTAATAAGCCATATAAGCCTGAGAGCATACGTAAGCGCTGTTGGGCAATGTTCAGCTCGTCTTGATTGAAGGCATATGCATCCAAGCCCGTATAGACATCCCCTTTAAAAGCAAAGATCGCTTGGCGACTATTACTTAAATTAAAATCCATCTGCCAGTCACGAAAACGTGCCACATTTAACTGGGCAATTTTTTCACTCACCGACATTAAGCTTGCAATCTCACTTGCCGAAAGACTACGACTTACGTCGATAAGCTGTTGTGAGTGCTCAAGCAATCTTGGTAAAGTATGCGCATCTGTAGGTAAATAAGTTTCATAATCGAGGGTTTTGGCCGGAGAAATCAGAATAAGCATAAAAAATTTGATCAAAAAATAATTAAACAAATATAACAGCAGCGCTATTTTAATGCCAACTTGTGTTTTTACTGAACATTATCGGTAGAATAGCCCGTTATTTCTTTTACCTGACTGCTAATTATGTCTGAGCAAATTTTCATCCAAGGCCCGGCTGGCAAAATTGAAATTTTTGTAGATTACCCTCAGGGCGAAGTGAAAGGATTCGCTGTCGTATGTCACCCGCACCCACTACAAGGGGGTACACCACACCATAAAGTTCCTGCGCTGCTTGCTCAGATGTATTTGGAGCGTGGTTGTGTCGTGTATCGTCCAAGCTTCCGTGGCTCAGGCCAAAGTGAAGGTGTACATGACGAAGGTTTTGGCGAAACCGATGATATTCTAGAAGTGATTAAATTTGCACGTCACCAACATATTACTGTGCCATTTTATGCCGGTGGTTTTAGCTTTGGTGCGCATGTAATGGTTAAAGCCTATGCTTCACTGCCTGTTGAACTGCAACCGAAACAAGCCATGATTTGTGGTTTACCGACAGCAACAGTTGGCGGTGTACGTCATTACGTGACTCCACCAATTAAAGGCGACATCTTATTTATTCATGGCGAAGCCGATGACGTGACTTTATTGTCAGATATGATTGAATGGTCGCGTCCACAGCGTCATATGGTGACGGTGTTACCGGGTGCTAATCATTTCTTTACCGGTTATTTAAAACAATTACGTTTAGCCATGACCCGTTATTTGGTCTCAGCTTAAAATAAAAACCTCGCCGATTGCGAGGTTTTTTGTTGCACTTTTGAAGAAAAATTCTCATTAGCTAATGTTATGATTAAGTACTCTTACCTCATGAGGTAAATGATATGACAGGTCAAGATCTATTACAGTTAGCTTCTAAGCATCTAGGTGAAAAATATGTTTTTGGATCCTTAGTTGATTATACCGACCCTCACTATAAAGGACCATGGGATTGTGCTGAATTCATTAGTTGGCTAGTTTATCAAGTAACTAAAATAAGAATTGGTGTACGTAATAATGATGCATATACAGGGTACTGGGTGAATGATATTAAAAAATATTGTGATGAAATCTCACTCAGCGAAGCAGCTTTAATACCTGGGGCTATTTTACTTCGCAGTCCTAGATATCAAGGAATAAAGATTGGTCACATAGCTTTGAGTGACGGAAAGGGAGGAACCATTGAAGCACATAGCGCTAATAGAGGAGTATGTAGAGCTAGTATAAAAGGAAGAATATGGCAATATGCATTATTATTAAAAAATATTCAGTATACTCATTCTGATGATGAGATAAGCCTAGCCGCTGACAGTCCATCATTTGAGATCCTAGGAAATAGTATTTTTATAGATGAAATAAAACAAAAGCTACAAGAGAAAAAATTTCTATCGACAAATTCTCCTACGCCCAAACAATTAACCCATGCAATTATCAATTATCAAAACTTTTCTGGATTAGTTGTAGATGGATCAATCGGTATAGAAACTCTCTCGTCTTTGAAAATTAAAAAATTCGAATCTGTGAAGAAAAGAATGGCTTGGTTCAAGGGAAACTTTTCCCAAGAAATTAATCAAGCAGCAGAAAATACACCTTTCAATTTAAATCTCCTTACGGCGATTGCAATTCAAGAAACAAGTTATATTTGGGGATCGATGTTATCGAACTCTCCTGATCAAGTTTTACCTTATTGTGTAGGTGATACTTTAGATACCCCTAATAGGTCTGCTTTTCCTATAAATCGAGCCCAATTAGAAGAATATCCTAATGGTCGATCAATGTTTGAGATAGCTCACCAAGCATTAATTGATGTATCTAACTATGCAACTAGCTTTAAAAAAGTCTCCCAAAATCCAAATAAATTTTGTAGAGGGTATGGGATATTTCAATATGACTTACAGCATTTTCAAACTGATTCAGACTTCTTTTTACAGAAAAAATGGCATCAATTTAGCTGTTGTTTAGGAAAAGTAATTGAAGAACTTAAAAATGCTCAAAAACGTATACCTAGCTTAAAAAGTAAAACCTCATTGAATGACGTAGAGCTTGTTCATGTAGCAATAGCCTATAACCGTGGAACCTCAGTTCTTAGTAAAGGATTTAAACAAGGCTATTATGATAAAGAGAGTAAGAAATATTATGGTGAATATATCAACGAATATTATAAACTTGCACAAACTATTTAAGATTTAACTTGGGCACCATAGTATTAGAAATATTCCAATCTTATGGTGCTGTAATTCCTATTTCCACTCAAAGTTGGAAAAATGGGTTTGCGTTTTTAAAGTCGTTTCAACCGCCTGCGCCAATTGGTTTAATAAACTTTGTTCGGTAATTCTATCTAACCAATCTTGTTCTTCAGCAGGATAAGAACTGATTTCACAGACCATATGCCCTTGCTCGGTTTGAATTTGACATGCCACAGCTAAGGGCAATTCGTGCTGCTCGACACTCACTGCAATATGATCACCACTTTGTGACAGAGTTTCAAAACCATAATCGGCTAATTTTTCTGCCAAAAGTTGTGTCACCTGTTGTTGTGCAGCCAAACAATCATTTGGCGCTTGCTGTGCTTGACAGTGGGCAATAAATTGTAGTGTTTTCATTTATAGCATCCCAAAGACATTGTTATTGTAGTCTTTGAGCATAGGCGCATAAACCAAAACAGCCAAGTACCCGACTTGGCTGTTGTATATTTTTTAATCAAATTTTAGACTAATTACTCAGTCACTTGAATTGCAAGACCCGCTGTGTTAGCCAATTGAGTAAAGGTTGGGAAGCTGGTGGCCACAGTTTCTGTACCCACAATTTTAATCTCGCCTGAAGTACGTAAACCTGCCATCGCAAAGCTCATGGCAATACGGTGGTCATGATGTGATTCAATCTCACCACCGTTAAAAATTGCGCCCCACTCGCCAGTTTTACCTTTACCTTCAATGATAATGCCATCTTCGGTTGGTGTGCAGTCAATGCCCATGTTCTGTAAACCATCAGCCATCACTTGAATACGGTCAGATTCTTTAACACGTAATTCAGCAGCACCTGTTAATACCGTTTGACCTTCTGCACAAGCAGCGGCGATAAACAATGCAGGGAATTCATCAATCGCAAGCGGGACTTGATCTTCAGGAATATGAATGCCTTTTAAAGTACCTGTGCCTTGAATACGAATGTCTGCAATTGGTTCACCGCCTGCAATACGCTCGTTTTGGACCGTAATATCAGCACCCATTTGTTTTAAAATTTCAATAATACCGGTACGCGTTGGGTTAATACCCACAGCTTCTAAGGTCACATCTGCATCTTGAGTGATGGCAGCACCGACCATAAAAAACGCAGCCGATGAAATATCAGACGGGACTTGAATATCTGTACCTACTAACTTACCACCACCTTGCAATGAAATGCGGTTGCCTTCAGTTTTTACCTCATAACCAAAAGCACGTAACATACGCTCTGTGTGGTCACGCGTTGGCTCAGGTTCAGTCACTGAAGTTTCACCTTCAGCCCATAAACCCGCCAATAAAATACCTGATTTTACTTGGGCTGATGCCATAGGTAAATCGTATTGCACACCTGTTAATGCTTGCGCACCTGAGATTGAAATAGGTGGTGTACCACGCTCACCCGTGCTTTGAATCTGTGCACCCATTAAACGTAATGGCTTAGCAATACGCTCCATTGGACGTTTTGATAAAGATGCATCACCAGTCATGACTGAATCAAAGGCTTGGGCTGAGAGCATACCCGACAACAAACGCATTGATGTACCTGAGTTGCCCATATATAACGCTGATTTTGGTGCTTTTAAGCCATGCATACCCACGCCATGAATAGTGACTTCACCATTTTTTGGCCCTTCAATCGATACACCCATGTCACGAAAGGCTTGTAGCGTGGCTAAGGCATCTTCACCTTCTAAAAAGCCTGTGACATGTGTCGTGCCTTCAGCAATCGCACCAAACATGATTGAACGATGTGACACAGATTTGTCACCTGGTACGGTAAATTTACCTTGGAATTTTTTTGTACCCGGTTGGATAGTAAATTGTTGTGTCACGTGTGTGTTCTCCAGCAAAGGTTTTTGAGCCAGCATATGATTAAAATGTTGACGTGCTGCTTGAGCATGCCCGAGTAAACCCATCAGCTCTTGTGAGTCTTCATCTTCAATCAATTTGCGAATCACGGCCAATTGTTGTTCAAAGCCATCGACAGCGTTTAAAATGGCTGTTTTATTGGCAAAAAAGATGTCATGCCACATTTGTGGGTCGCTTGCAGCAATGCGTGAAAAATCACGAAAACCACCGGCAGCATAACGGAAAATATCAAGGTTATCTTCTCGGTTAGCCAATTGCTCAACCAAGTTAAATGCCATTAAATGCGGTAAATGGCTGGTATGTGCCAAGACTTCATCGTGCTTGGCGACATCCATACAAATCACTTCCGCTTGCGCGGCTTGCCACAGTTGAATCAGTTTGTCGACCGCCCAATCGGCACTGGTGGGCAACGGGGTTAAAATCACTTTGTGATTGGCAAATAAATCCAGTTTACCTGCATGAACGCCCGTATGCTCAGCACCTGCAATTGGATGACCCGGTACAAAACCCGATGGCAATGCCTCACCATACACCGCTTTTGCAGCATCCACCACATTGCCTTTGGTACTTCCCACATCGGTAATAATGGTGTGTGCAGCCAAATAAGGTTGAATACTGGCAAGCACCTGCTGCGTGGCACGCACTGGCAATGCCAACACCACCAGATCTGCGCCTTGCACCGCATCAATTGGGTCACGATAACCGGCTTGAATTAAGCCTAAGGCTTTGGCATCGGTTAAAGTTTTTTCCGAACGAGTTGAGGCAACAACTTCTTTGGCCAAGCCTTTAGCCTGTATCACACGGGCAAGACTTGAACCAATTAAACCGAAGCCAATAAAGGCAACTTTTTCAAACTGTAGCTGTGACATTAGTTATGCTGTTGCCTCTAAACACAGAACTTTTGCCAATGCCTTTAAGAATTTGGCATTTTCAGCTTCTGTTCCAATCGATACACGAAGATGATTGGCAATACCCACCGGACGCACAATCACACCTTCTTTTAATAAAGCATTAAAGGTTTGCGCAGGGTCGGCTTGTACATCTACCAATAAGAAGTTAGCACGCGATGGTACATAGTTTAAGCCAAGTGCTTGAAAGCCTGCTTCTAACTGTGCCATACCTGCTTTGTTGGTCACACGCGATTTTTCAATAAAGTCTTCATCTTGTAATGCTGCCACACCTGCAACCATAGCCAAATGATTGACGTTAAATGGCTGACGAATACGGTTTAAATAATCGGTCACCTCAGCTGACGCTAAAGCAAAACCAACACGTAAAGCTGCCAAGCCATAGCATTTTGACAAAGTACGGCTAATAATTAAATTATCGTATTGGCTTAAGAATTTTAAGCTGTTGAAGTTTTCAGGGAAATATTCAACATAGGCTTCATCAAGAACCACAAGCACATGACTTGGCACTTGTTGCATAAAGCGCTCAAATTCTGCTTCTTCAAACCAAGTACCCGTTGGGTTATTTGGATTAGCAATAAAAATCAGTTTGGTATTGTCTTGTACGGCTGCTGCCATCGCCTGTAAATCATGAGCGAAACCTTTGGCAGGCACTTCAATCGCTTGCGCATTAATGGCTTGTGCCACCAAAGCGTAGACTGCAAACGCATGTTGGCTATAGACCACCGAATCTTTGTCCGACACAAAAGCGCGGGCAAACATTTCAAGCAAATCGTTTGAACCATTACCCAAAGTAATTTGATCTAAGTTAACACCAAATTGTTTCGCCACTTGTTCTTTTAAAATATAACCACCGCCATCAGGATAACGACCAATTTCTGCCAATTCTGCTGCAACGGCTTGTTTCACTTTATCTGAACACCCTAATGGGTTTTCATTTGACGCAAGTTTGACAATATCTGTTAAACCCAACTCGCGTTCTAATTCGCTCATTGGTTTACCTGGTTGGTATGGCTTTAATTTTGCAATGCCGTCATTGGCTGGCACAAAGGTCATATTTTACTTCCCGATGGAGACAATTAAACCGAGCACAACTTAAAGTGCTCGGATTCATATTTACAGTACAGCGATTGGATACGAGCCAAGTACACGTACTTCTTTAACCAATGGACGAATTTCTTCGATGGCCGCTTTAACGTGTTCTTGCTCAATATGCCCTTCTAAGTCAATAAAGAATACATAGGCCCATTTTTCTGGTAAGGCTGGGCGTGTTTCAATACTGGTGAGGCTAATGTTGTGTTTAGCAAATGGTGCTAAAATTTCGAGCAATGCACCAGCACGGTCATGTGCTGAGACCAATAATGAGGTTTTATCGTTGCCACTTGCCGGTACTTTTTCACGACCAATCACTAAAAAACGTGTGGTGTTTTCTGGGTTGTCTTCAATATTGCTATGTAGAATTTCTAAATCATAAATATTAGCTGCAATTTCAGAGGCAATTGCCGCTGAATGCCATTCATTGCGAATACGGCGCGCGGCTTCTGCATTTGAACTTAATGCAACACGCTCAACACCCGGATAATGTGCATCTAACCAACCGCGGCACTGTGCAAGGGTTTGCTGATGAGCATAAATTTGTTTAATGCTGTCTTTACGGGTATTGCTTGACACCAAAAATTGGTGATGAATACGCAATTCAACTTCACCAATCACATTTAAATGAGAAGACTTAAAACAATCAAGGGTGTGATTGACCACACCTTCAGATGAGTTTTCAACCGGCACTAAACCATAATGCGCGCTGCCGGCTTCCACTTCACGGAACACTTCATCAATGGTTGGCAACGGACGCACAACTGCATCTTGACCAAAATGTTTTAACACTGCTGAATGGGTATACGTGCCTACAGGCCCTAAAAATGCAATGCTTTGCGGTGCTTCAAGTGCTAAACATGCCGACATAATTTCACGGAATAAACGTGCCATGGTGACGTCCGACAAAGGACCATCATTACGCTCCATCACATTACGTAATACTTGCGCTTCACGTTCTGGACGGTAAAACAGTGGATTCTCTTCTTGAGCAAACTTAGCTTTGGCCACAGCTTCAGCTAAACGCGCACGGCGGCTAATGAGTTGTTGGATTTGTTGATCCACAGAATCAATATCTTCACGAATTTGAGTCAAATCAAGAGAAGTCGTTGTGTTTTGATCGTCATTGACCATTGTTATGTCGCCCTTCAGCAAATATCATGCAAACAGTATAACAATAGTAAGCTTTGAAATCTTGCGCAATACAACTTTGATGGATTCACCCTGAAAACTCGGCATTTGGTTAAAAGATCAACAATTGAAAGTTAAGCTGAGTGCATGTATTTCTTATTTTTTAAGCACTGATAACCTTAAGTTTAGTAATCCATTAAACGCACAACGTATGCTTAGCTTGGGCTTAAATTACACAGGCTTTAAATCGCCACTTTTGCATAAAATAGACTTGTTTTTTTCAAGATTGCAACAGCATACTTAACCGAGCTTAACAATATTATGCTGCGCTTTTTTGTGGTTTCAGGCTAGGCTTAAAAAAACAACAATAAAGGCGACTCTTATGCCAAAAACCATTGCATTCCTGATTCAAACCGATATATGTGCAGATGACTATTTGAGCATTTCTCAAGCTTTGTCTGCGGCAGGACATCGGCTGTGTCATCTTAGTGCTTGCCCACAGACCACAAGCTATAAACTGCAAAACAGCCATATTAAAATTGATGCCCACTTGCATGAGGTCAAGCTTGCAACCTTAGATGGCTTATTGCTGTTTCGTGATAATCAGCATCCTCAAGTACATGGTTTTGTGCAATCGATTGCCAATGCCTACAAGCCTATTTTTAGTTTAAGCTGTGCCACTCCAATATTGGTGGCTGCTCAAGTGGCACATGGGCGGCGTTTAACCGCAGATCCACAGTATCAAGACATATTACAAGCTGCGCATGCGGTTTATCTTAATCAAGCTGTGGTGAATGATCATAATTTATATATTTCACAGCAAAGCCCAACTGCATTAGCTGAATTTTTACACACCATGCTCAAGGTACTTCATACAGCCTAATGCATTTTAACCTTTGCCGATGGCGCTACCTGATGCACAATAGCGCTATGCTTTTTTCATTAATGTTTTGTCATGAATAATAAACGTAACATTTATCAAGATTTTGAACATCCTTTTGCACAATTTGTGCGTATTGTCGGCAAAGGAAAAAATGGGGCACGTTCCTTAACCTATGATGAAGCCTATCAAGCCTTTAGCATGATTTTAAACAATGAAGTGTTAGACGTGCAGCTTGGCGCATTTTTAATGTTGTTACGGGTAAAAGAAGAATCCGTAGATGAACTTGCAGGCTTTGTACAAGCCACCCGTGATCAATTAAAGTTTAAAGCGCTTGATGTGGATTTAGATTGGTCATCTTATGCCGGTAAACGTAAGCATTATCCGTGGTTTTTACTCTCTGCACTCACCTTAGCCAAACACGGCTATAATGTGGTGATGCATGGGGCTTCAGGACATACGTTAAATCGTTTATACACCGAACAAGCTTTGCAATACTTAGGCTATCCAACTTGCCAATCCGACAGCGACGTAGAACAACAACTGCAACATTGTCATTTTGCCTATTTACCGTTAGATGTCATTTCCCCGATTTTAAGTGACCTAATTGGCTTACGAAATATCATGGGCTTACGTTCTCCGATTCACACCTTGGCACGTTTAATTAATCCATTTAATGCCAAAGCCACCATGCAAGCTATTTTCCATCCTGCTTATCGCGGCTCACACCAACTAGCAGCCTTTAAATTAGGCTTTGCCCATAGTGCCGTAATTAAAGGTGAAGGCGGTGAATTTGAACGTAATCCCGATGCCAAAACCTTAATTTGTGGCATTAAAGATGGGCAGATGTATGAATATGAGTTGCCTAAACTCACCGAAAACCGTAGTCCAAGTGAAGAAGTGCTGGACTTAGCAGTGCTTAAAGCCGTGTGGGAGGGTCAACAAGCGCATGATTATGGCGAGATTGCCATTACCGAAACCATGGGCATTGCCTTATACACCATGGGCGTATGCGACGACTACCCAAGTGCCATGCAAAAAGCGCGTAAGCTATGGCAGACGCGCGGTCGTGTTTAAACGGCTTTGAGGTGATCTTTAGCTTGATGGACACGTTCAAGATCACCAGCATAATGGGCTACAACACGCTGATTCATGAGCTTAAACCAGCGTTTGGGCAAAAATACATCGCTAAATAATGCGCCATAGCCTTTGGGTAAATTTGGCACATCGGGATAATCTCTTAAAATTTGAAATGGTCGGGTTGGATAAGCATGATGATCACTATGCCGTTGCAATTGATAAAACAATAAATTGCTCATCAAACTATTGTGGTTCCAACTGTGTTGTGGGGTGACTTTTTCATAACGTCCATCGGGTAAGACTTCACGTTTAAGCGCGTAATGCTCCATATAATTGACCGCTTCAAGTAAGGTGATGGCGTAGGCACTTTGTACCAATTGTAACAACAGCCATTTTTTACCAAAACACTTATACATCAGAGCATAATAAAGCAGCCCCGCTGCCCATGCTCTGAGCAATTCATTTTCAACATGAAAAAATGGCAAATGTTTACGTGCTAAACGGTTTTTTTCAATGTGTATCGCCGATTTAAAACCGCCCAACACAGTGCGTGGTAAAAACCGCCAAAACGATTCACCATAGTAAGCAGATGCTGGATCTTGTGGAGTGGCGACATGACGATGGTGCCCGTAATTATGCTCAATCCTAAAATGAACATAGCCGCTAGGTAACAAGGCCAGATGGGCCAAGAGGTGCTGCTGCGCACTGGCTTTATGCCCCAGTTCATGCCCCACATTCATGGCAACCACATTGACCAAACCTAGCAGCGTGCCTAAAAGTAAAATATCACTTGTTTGAGTACGGCTTTGACGCACCAACGCTGCTGCTAACAGATTACTACTGTATTGCAAAGGCAAATATGCAATCACCACCTGCGTATAATACGGGTCATGTTGTAGGGTATTTAAGTCTTGTGGCGCAATAGAAGATTGATCTTGACCCAAATAACGATCTAGCCAAGGAATCACCGCATGTAAAGTGATTAAACCGGTACTTGCCCACACTTTACGCGTCAATTTTGGTCCTCGCGCAAAGCCCAATAGTGCCACATGTGCCACCACAGGAATAGCCAGTCCCCATAACCATAATTTACGTTTTGGATCTAAAGACATACTCTTCTCCTTGAGGCTTTTGAGTTGAGTATGCACCGAATATCACCGATATATCTGTTTGATTCAGGTAATAAAAAAGACACCCGAAGGTGTCTTTTTTTATACAAAACGAATAGGTTTAAATTCCGAATCATGATTATGATGATCATCATCATCACATTCTTCACCTTCTTCTTTGCTGCCACGGTCAATGTACCCACTGCGCTGATCTTCTGGCAGATGTTTCATCTCCCATGCATAGACCGCTTGCATACAGGTTTGACGCTGTTCTTGGGTTAATGCCACACCATTTGGCCATTTGCCAATTTCAATTGCAGTGCGTAAACGCTCGACAATCTCAGGATTTAGCATCGCTAACATGTTTTCAATATTCATTATTCATCCTGCTGTTGCAATGAATCAAAACCTTGGTTCCATCCCAGTTTAGTACGACATGACATATAAAAATCATAACCGGGTGGATGTAATAAATTCAGTTTAAAAGGATGTTTACGGATATGTAAACTATCGCCTACACTCAAGGATACACTATGTTGCCCATCTGCGCTGACCATTGGTAATACGCGATTTTCACGAATGACAATTTTGATTTCGCTTTGTCCACCCACCACAATTGGGCGCGATGACAAGGTATGCGGATGCATGGGCACCAAAGCGATGGCATCCATACTTGGATGCAAAATGGGTCCACCGCCTGAAAGTGCATAGGCAGTTGAACCAGTGGGTGTAGATACAATTAAACCATCGCTGTGCTGACGATAGACATACTGCCCATCAATATTAAGTTCAAAATCAATCATGTGCACCGATTTACCCGAGTGCAACACCACATCATTTAAGGCAATCGCTTGATAAATAGACTCACCTTTTGAGCGAATTTCCATTTCCAATAAAAAGCGTCGGTCACGTTGATACTGACCTTGCAACACTTGATCGAGTTTATATAAAACTTCGGTGGGTTTAATATCAGTTAAAAAACCCAAACGACCACGGTTTACCCCAACCACAGGAGTATTGTAGCGGACCAAAGCGCGTGCTGCATGTAACAGCGAGCCATCGCCACCCACCACAATTACCAAATCAACCACTTCACCCAATAAACTACGACTGACAGTTTGAGTGTTTTGATAAGGCACCAATTGCGCTGTTTCAATATCAAAGACCGGATGTAAACCTAAGCCGACCAAATGATCATGAATAAGACATAAGGTTTCGACCACCGATGATTTATCGGGTCGACCAATTAAGCCAATGTTTCGAAATGTCTTATGTGAAATGTGCACCGACAATATCACTCCGCTACGATTCGAGTGCTATCATAGCATTAAGATAAATAATTTAAAAAAACTTTAAAACACTGAATCAAGCCAATTTTTTCAAGTTGATGGCGCTTCATTCACAGTTTGTTTCTTGCAAAATTTGTGAAAGCTTCGCATCATGGGCGTAATTATCTTGGTTATGCTATGTGTGTATGAAGTCGCAACGCGGTATTGGCATTTTTGCTTTACTTTTTTGTATTTTAATCATTGGCGCGTTTATCGCCTTTAGTGTGTATATCATTCGCCTTGATAATGTCGTGCGCAGTAAATTTGAAGGTCAGCGTTGGGATTTACCAGCCAAAGTCTTTGCTCGTCCTTTACAAGTGTATAATAGCGCACCGGTCGGCCAAGCTGAATTTATTCAAGAACTCAATTTATTGGGTTATAAAAAGTCCGATGGTTATAACAAAACCGGACAATATGTCAGCAGCGGCAATACCTTATATGTACATACCCGCGGCTTTGATTTTGGTGATCATGTTGAACCTGAGCAAATTTTAAAGGTCAGCTTTAGTGGCAATCAAATTGCACAGGTCAGTGCCACCAAACCTAACAGCACTGGCATTGCACAACTTGAACCGATGCTGATTGGCGGTATTTATCCGCAGCACAAAGAAGACCGCGTGTTAATTAAATTGGCCAATGTGCCCCAACCTTTAATTGATGCACTAATTGCCACCGAAGATCGGAATTTTTATCAGCATTATGGCGTATCTTTACGCGGTACTGCGCGTGCTGTAGTGGCCAATGTCAGTGGTGGCAAACGCCAAGGTGGCTCAACTTTAACCCAACAATTGGTTAAAAACTTTTATTTAACGCCTGAACGCACCTTAAAACGTAAAGTCAATGAAGCCTTGATGGCCATGCTCATTGAGCTGCACTATGGCAAAAATGAAATTTTAGAAGCCTATTTAAACGAAGTGAATTTAGGCCAAAATGGCAACTACTCGATTAATGGTTATGGCTTAGCTTCACAATTTTACTTTGGTTTACCGCTACGTGAACTCAATATTGCACAACATGCTTTTTTAGTGGGCTTAGTACAAGGACCGTCTTTATATAATCCGTGGCGTAATCCAGAAGCGGCCAAAAAGCGTCGTGATTTAGTCCTAAATAACATGTTGGTCATGGGCTATTTAACCCAAGCCCAATATGAGCGCGAAGTGGCACGCCCACTCAATGTCATTAAAAAACCCAACATTGGACCTGCACGTTTTCCTGATTATTTAGATGTAGTACGCCGTCAATTGCGCAGCGAGTATCAAGAAAATGACCTGACCCATAACGGTATCCGTATTTTTACCGCTTTAGATCCCTTGGCACAAAGCAATGTTGAAAAAAGCTTTAAAGCCTCGGTGCAACGTTTGGAAAACAGCAATCGCCGTTTAAATGACTTACAAGGTGCTGTAATGGTAGCGCGCCCTGAAAATGGCGAATTGGTGGCTGTGGTTGGCTCTAGTCAAGATTTTACGGGCTTTAACCGCGCTTTAGATGCCAAACGACAAGTCGGCTCATTGCTCAAACCTGTGATTTATTTAACTGCGCTTGAATCGGGCCGTTATCACTGGGCCAGCCCAATTGAAGACAGCAATATCAGTATTGTCTCAGAAGGCAAAACATGGACTCCTAAAAACTATGCCGGTCATGAATACGGTGTCGTACCTATGGCGCGTGCGCTTGCACAATCGTATAACTTATCTGCGGTACGTTTAGGGCAAGAATTTGGTGTAGCCACGTTTAATAATCATTTAAAACGCTTTGGGGTTACCAGCAACATTCCACCTTATCCATCTGTATTTTTAGGCGCTGTTGAAATGTCACCTCTAGAGGTACTCGGGATTTACGCGAACTTTGCCTCAGGGGGCGTAAAATATCCAATGCGTGCTATTCGTCAAGTGGTCGATAGCCAAGGACGTAGTCTTCCGCGCTTTGGTTTAGACATGCAACAAAGCATTAAACCTGATGTTGCTTACGTGTTAAATTATGGTTTACAACAGGTTATGCGTACCGGTACGGGGCGTGCAGCATATAACCAGTTGCCAAGCGAGCTGAATTTAGCTGGCAAGTCCGGCACCACCAATGACACCCGTGATTCATGGTTTGCAGGTTACTCAGGCAACTATGTTTCGGTGGTGTGGTTAGGTTTAGATGACAACGCTGTCACAGGTTTGACCGGTTCATCGGGTGCACTACCGGTGTGGAGCAATGTAATGTCTCAGTTACGTCAAAAACCTGTCAACTTACGCCAACCTAACAATGTCACGTGGCAATGGGTCGATGGTGCATCGGGTGATCAACGCTCAGCCCAAGGCTGTGCCAATGCCGTACATATTCCGATGCTGAGTCATTCGGTGCCGCGTCGCAATAGTGATTGCGTCAGTACGCCAGTGGTAGAACCACAAGATGACATCAGTAACGAGTACCAACCTAGCGAACCACAACCAAGTGCGCCGCCAAGTTCAGATGATAGTATCGAAAATTGGATTCGTGAAAGCGAATCCAATATTCAAGAGGGTCGTTATGACAGCAATAATGAGGTCATCTCCAGTGGTCGTTATGAGCAATAAGTATTTTTGTTTAATTTGGCTTGGTTGCTCACTTTTACTCAGTGCCTGTCAATCTCAGCCTATAAAGAGCGCTGTGCCTATTGTGGAAGTTCAACCCGTCGTGGTTGCACCTGAGCGCTATACCACCCCCACAGGTGTCACCATTATTCCTTATGACGTAGAACCAATTATTCAAAAAAGTTTATAAAAAAAGCACCTTCGGGTGCTTTTTCATTAAAAGAATCGTTGTCCTGCCACACCATAAGCACCATGTTCTTGTGCTTGGCTTAAATCTACAGGCGTAAGTCCACCCAATGCAAATACAGGAATATGCATCGCTGTACTCAGTTCGGCAAAGCGTGGCCAGCCTAACGACTTCGCTTCAGGATGCGTAGCGGTTGTATGCACTGGACTTAACAAGACTGCATCACAGCCAATGCGTTGTGCATGCTGTAAACTGAGTTCATCATGACAACTTGCCACATAGCGCTGTCCTAAAATTAAATCTTCGGCATGCATATTCATGAGTTGCTGTTGTTTTAAATGAATCGCAGCCACATTGGCTTGCTGAATTGAATTTAATTTGGCATACAACTGCGTATTCACAATCACCTGATTCAGCTCGTGTACTGAGATGTCTGCCAAGGCCTCTAACTGTACTGCTTCATCTAAATCGTTGCGCCAATAAAATAACTGCTCATGGCTACACTCAGTTAAGGCGTTTAAATCTGATGAAATTTTAATAGCGTTAGGCCACACCAAACGTTGAATTAAGCGCTGATTGGCTTTAGGAAAACTTAACTCACCTAATTCAGCACGGCTATACCAACGCCATGGTCGTTGAATATCAGCATTGAGCTCCACAGCCAAGATGGCATGAAACACATGCAAATTCACAATCACATCTTCATATTCATGCTGAATAAAATCAAAGTCATGCCAAGCTTGTATGTCAACCCCAACCTCTTCAAACACCTCACGGCGACACGCCTCACTCGGACTTTCGCCGGCTTCGACTTTACCCCCGGGAAACTCGTATTTATTGCCCTGATGCTGGATCGCCTCACGAAAACCCACCAAAACTTTGCCCTGTTGTAAAACAATCGCGATCGCGACGTTAAGCTGTGCTTTAGACATCCCATATTTCCTGTGTTTTTGACAGTGTACGCAATTTTGTATTTTTTATAAATTAATCGTTGACAACTCTATTCGATAATGATTATCATTTAAACCATTCAAGTACACCACGATAAATAACGGAGAATTCCAACATGAACGCACCATTTAGCCTTTTTACTCGCACTGAATCTCAACATGCTTTGCCGATGCTGCATTCAAATAACTTATTTGCTCTTGGGCGTGAAATTCGCATTATGCATGCCGGCGAAGAGTATCGTTTACGTTTAACCCGCAACAACCGCTTAATTTTAACCAAATAATTATGACAGCAAAATAACAATAAACGTGGTCACTCAAGGCAGAATACAGCGCATTCTGCCTTTTTTTATTTAAATTGGATTTGAGCAGTTAAACCACCGCGAGGATTGGCACTAAAATTTAATTGTGCATGATGCAGCGCTATGATTTTTTGGCAAATCGAAATCCCTAAGCCAGAACCGCTACTTTTAGTGCCCAACGCACGATAAAAACGCTCGCCTAAACGTGCCAACACCTCATCTGTGATTGGCTCACCTTGGTTGCTAATACATAGACGGTTGGTGCTTGCATTGATGTTAATGTTGAGTGTAGAAGCATGTGGGCTATATCGCACTGCATTGTCAACTAAGTTACGTATACAGGTAAATAAAAGCTCACGATTGCCTTGCACTATGTAGGCGTCAAGCGCCACATCTAACACGATTTTCTTGTCTTCAATAAACGGAAACAGTGCTTGTAATACCTCAAGGGTAATGACGTGTAAATCACATTCAGTTTTGGCTAAAGCATCGGCTTGAGAAGGATCAAGGCGTGCCAATAACAATAAATTTTCTAAAATTTGCGTACTACGTGCCACGTCATTTTGAATCGGTTGTAAATCCTGTACCCATTGCACTTGATCTTGATATTTACGTTTTAACACCTGCAAACGCATTTGAATGGCCGATAAAGGCGAACGCAGCTCATGTGAGGCATCTGCGGTAAAGCGCTGTTCGGCATGTAAAGACTGATCTAGACGTGCCAATAATTGATTGAGCTGTTTAGTAATGGGTTGTAACTCTAAAAATTCGGGTTGTAAACTCACAATCGGGGTTAAATCTTGGGCACTTTTTTGCTGAATATTTTGAGACAACAAGCTTAAACTTTTAAATTGTCGCTGAATGGCAAAACGCACCAAGCCCCACTGCAACAACCACAGCAGCCCTAAAATGGCCACAAACACTGCAGCTGAGCTGCCTAAATCTTGTAAACGTAATGACATGGGCTGATAAATCTGCGCTTGCATATTATTTTCTTCAAGCACATAGCTACGCCACAACTGCCCTTGATGCCAAAACACCGCATAATCGTTGACGGGTACCACATCAGCAAATTCAAATTGATCAGAAGTGAGTAAATTAAAATCGGCATTATTGAGCGAATATTCAATTAAAAATTCCTCACTAAGCTCATCAATTTGATTACCGCTTTGCATGGTAATATCACTGATCAGAAGCATATCTGCCACTTCATCCATAATTTCATCATGAATATGCATGGTGTGATACAGCGACAATCCTAAAAAAATCAATAAAGCCAGCACGCCTGCGAGCATGGAACTGAGCATGGAGCTTTTAATCAGCTGACGTTGCAGCGAGCGTGCTTGCGTCATTGCGGCAACTGCATACGGTAGCCCAAACCGCGTAAGGTTTTAATATAACTGCTGCCAATCTTTTTACGTAACTGCGAAATAAATACCTCAATGGCATTACTTTCCACCTCTGAACCCCATGCATATAAGGATTCTTCCAATTGCTCACGGGTCATAACATGCTCTGGTTTTTGCATGAGTTTATGCAAAATTTGAAATTCTTTGGCAGTTAAATTCACTCCTTTTCCCGCTTGAGTTAAAGTTTTGGCCTGTGGGTCTAAGACTAAATCAGCAAAGCGTAAATCATGGCTTTGTTGAGTTTGATGTTGACGCAATTGATTGCGCACTCGTGCCGAGAGTTCTTCTAAACTAAAAGGTTTGACCAAATAATCATTGGCACCTAAATCTAAACCACTAACCCGATCTTGCACTGTATCGCGGGCGGTAATCATAATCACAGGAGTTTGTGCGTTGTGTTTGCGTAAGCTTTTTAAAATCTCATCGCCGCTGGCTTTGGGCAAACCACGATCAAGTAGTACACAATCATATTGATGTTGCTCGAGTGCCAAGATGGCATGGTCCCCCCGTTCCACCCAATCAATATTATAACCGTCCATTTCTAACCATGTTTTAATGCTTTCTGCTTGTGCTGCATCGTCTTCTGCTAAGAGTAGTCGCATCGTGTATCACCCATTTTTTTCTTTACTATACAAAAAAACCACATCGCAAAGTATGTGGTTTTTTTTAAAACAAGTTTCGATTAGAATTTTACTGCATCAACATCAATTTCAACACGCTTGGTCGGTTTGTAGTCAATATCCACTTCGCCAATTAAGGTCACAGGGGTATTGGCTGCAATGGCCTTACCGTGCCATAAGTCATCGTCAATATCCACAGTAATGCTGCCTGTTGCATCACGGAATTGGTATTTTTCATCACCAATCGCTTTAACGACATAACCTTTTACTTCAACTTTGGTGTCATCTTTAGCAACTAAAGCTTGTTTCACTGTGCTCACTTTGCTTAATGCACTTTGATTCACTGCGGTATTGGCGGTTGCTAAAGCAGCAGTAAAAGTTAAGCTTGCAGCGATTAAAGTTTTTGCGATCATGTTCATAGTTAACTCCGGCATCAAGTTTGATGTGTTGTGTCTTTCAATGAGGCTATTAAAACAACTCAAGCTGAAGCTAAGCTTAAGATCAGTTAAGTTTTGTATTAACTTAACGGCACCACACGTAAAACTTCTTCTAAAGTCGTTTCACCTTGTACGACTTTACGTGCCCCTGCAATACGTAAAAGTTCTACACCCTCTTTTTGAATCTGTAATTTAAGCTGCTCTAAGGTCGCCTCACGTCCAAGCATTTGTTTTAATTCAAGGCTCATCGGCATAAACTCATAAATCCCCACACGGCCTTTATAGCCTGTGTCACGACACGCCTCACAACCTACGGCTTTATAGACAAAATTTGGCATTTGAAATTGATAACCAAAGGTAAGATGTTTCCACTCTTGATCATTAATAAAGGTTTCTTGCTTACACTTTGGACATAAGCGACGCACTAAACGCTGTGCCAAGACCCCTAAAATGGTGGCCGAGGTTAAAAACGGCTGCACGCCTAAGTCATGCAAACGCGTTAAGCTAGATGGCGCATCATTGGTATGTAAAGTGGACAAGACCAAGTGCCCTGTCAGTGCCGCTTGAATGGCCATATTGGCGGTATCTTGATCGCGAATTTCCCCCACCATAATAATGTCAGGGTCTTGACGCATTAAGGCACGAATCCCTTCAGCAAAGCCTAGATCAATACTATGGTTGACCTGCATTTGGTTAAAGCTCGGCTCTAACATTTCAATCGGGTCTTCAATGGTACATACATTGACTTGTTCAGTGGCAAGCTGCTTTAAACTTGAATACAAGGTCGTAGTTTTACCCGAACCTGTAGGACCTGTGACTAAAATAATGCCATGACTATTTTGCGCAATGCTTTGCCATTTTGTTAATAATTTTTCATCAAAACCTAAATCTAAAAATGAACGTACCAATACCTCAGGGTCAAAAATTCGCATCACCAACTTTTCACCAAAAGCGGTGGGTAAAGTCGATAAACGTAGCTCGGTTTCACGGCCTTTTGGGGTACGGGTTTTTAAACGTCCATCTTGTGGCTTACGTTTTTCTGCCACATTCATGCGGCCTAAAATTTTAATCCGTGAAATCACCGCCATTAAAGTATTGGCAGGCATATGATAAATAGTATGCAATACACCATCAATCCGAAAACGGATTTTGCCTTGCTCTTTACGGGGTTCTAAGTGCACATCACTTGCCCCCTGTTCAAAGGCAAATTGTAAAATCCAATCGACTAGTTTTACAATATGCTGATCATTGGCATCTGGATTTTGGCTATCGCCCAATTGCAATAAAGCTTCTACGCCTTGATGATCACGCTCATACGCACCGGATTTTTGTGAACCACTAACAGCACGACTCACCTGATAATATTCAACTAAATAGCGCTGTAAATGTTCAGGATTAAGCATCACAGCTTGAATAATTTTTGGGGTTAAACTACTGGCTAAATTGTGCTGCCAATCGGTCATAAAAGGCTGGTCGGTGGCAATCAATACCCGCTCATCTTGCACCTCAACCGCCAAAATTTTATTACGTAGTGCAAACTCTTGCGACATCACTGCTGTGAGTACAGGTACATCGGCTTTAAGTGGATCAATGGTATAAAGCGGTAGGTTGGCTTTTTTTGCCAACCATTCACTCAACACATTTAAGCTTAAGATTTGACTGACATCACGCTGATTTTTTAGATTAAAACTGGCAATCCATTGTAAGGGATGCCATTTGAGCTGTTCACGCTGACGATGCGTGGTTTGTACTAAAAGCTTTTCTCGATCAGTAATATAGCCATCGTTCTTAAGTTGTTCTAAACACCATGTACTGTCGATTTCAAAATTAAATTGCATTATTTTGTCCCCAAATCATCAGGCTAATATAGCAAAAATAGAGCCCGATCTGATTGCAATTAAAAATCATAGTCTAGTTGTTTTATTCTGAGCAGCTTTATGTCCTGTTTTTTAATGATGAATAACTCTTCATATTAATTATTATATGATTTTTCTATATATTTATATAATAGATCTCTTGCGAAAGTTAATTTAAGAGCATCCAATTCACCATTCCAGCAATTAAATTCATTAGATCTCTTGCG
>NZ_CANQLZ010000036.1 GCF_947624825.1 uncultured Acinetobacter sp. | reverse complement strand
CAGGGGTATATTTTACTTTTTTCATCGGGACATTCTCTCAGAAAGTTTGGTCTCCGACAAACCCGGTACGGTTCATTTCATCTTTGAGTAACACTAAGTTGAGATGAAGTTGACGTTTAGCATTTTCACTTTTGAGTCTTCTATAAGGATTGTGTTTTAATATCAGACTAATCTCTATATTCTGATTGATATCTTTCCATAAAAGCTCTGGGGCTATTATTTCTGCTAGGCTTAAGCCTCGGACTTCATTCAGGCGCAACCCCAATCGATAAGCCAAGATATACATGACCATCAACTGCTGTAAGTATCTTTTCTCTTGTAAGGTTGTGACATCCTGTATTTTAAACATCAGCTGTTTTTTTAATTCATGCCACTGGCGTGGACTCACTAACTTTGCATCACATATTTGCACACGTTGAAATTGACTACTTTTAAAGCTCACAACCTTTGGTACGTTAAAGTGCTGCACACAGAACTGGTGAAAGGCTTTAAGACGCCCAAAAGCATACTGCGCACGATTTTGATTCTTCAGAGGATTTTTCACAGCTTTGGCTTGGTCACGCTGATCAATATCACTTAAGATATCCTGATACAAAAACTCGTAGTCATCTTCTGTCATGCTTTCAATATCATCTTCATACAGATAAATATGAAATATATAATCTTTTGCTATACTACTTAAATAGCGTTCAACGGAGCTCAGTTTAATTTTTTGTTCTTTAAGCTCAAAAATCCAATCCAATAAGCGCAGCTGTGCTTCAATGATATTTTTCTCTTTACCAGTGGCTTGATCTTTCTGTTGCTGCAAACTTTTTTGAATGTTCGACCAACGTAACCATTTTATTTTTTCTTGCTTCTTTTGACGTTTGTGTTGGGACAATGTTTGAGATTTCTCAAACAACACCAATTCAAAAGGAATTGATTTTAGATTTTCGGCAGCAGTTTTAAATTCAGTCAGTTTTTCAACCTGAATAGGAAGCTCTAAGTTTGCACCATTATGATCACTCGGAGGATGTATTAAGTCTTGCTCTAACCAACTATATTTCTGATCCGCAGATGATAAAGCGACAGTTTTTAAATTCTGTTGTAAAACTTGGCTAAGTGCCATATCAAGATTGAGATTTGAATCATATTCTAGTCCTAAATGCATATGCTTAAATGCAGAAATTGGACCTACATCTAACAACTTTTCATCAGTAGCTCGAGTGAGCTTATGCAGATCTTGAAGTACTTCCTTGACGAATGCCTCAGAATCATGGTTCTCTTTTTTTATCTGATGCAATACAACCGTAATCGCATCAAGTACATAACGTGGTTTTTGCTCTGTATAAATGAATTCAGCTGATAGTATGGCCTGATATAGAAAAATGGCATATGGATTAATCCAAACCTGACGCCATTGATAAATAATTTTATGATTAATCTCATTACCATAATATGGATGTTGTAATTTATAGGTCAACACCAATGGATTAATGATCGTTTTATAATCTGAATGATACAGTTTACAGTATAAATTTGAGTCATTATTTTTTAATTCACTTAATAAACTCTGACCAATAGCGACCAAGTTTTGTAAATCATAACAGCCTGAATAATAGATAAGACTCAGATACAAATTCCCCCAAATTAAATCAACTGAACTTAGATCTAAACTTGGACTTTGCCAGTATTCCTTTAGAATATCAGCAATATGTACATGTTTTCGCCCATGTTGTAGACGTATCTCTGTACTTAAAATGTCACGTGGCGGTGGTTCAGAAAAGTGTGTTTTAGGACGCAAGCTAATACGATACCCCTGTGGATGTTTCTGTTCATATTCCACACGGCGCTCTGAAAAATAAGACTCACTATAAATAATGTAAGGCTTTTGAGCAGACTGACTCTTAAGCTTCTTTTTTTGCAAGAAAAAAGCTAAACCATCTCGAAAATCCCCCCAAAGTATTCTGATTTCATTATCAATATCTTTCGTCTCTCGTTTATCACTTTCTTTTAATAGTTGATGAATCTGTTTAAATAGAAGATCAATTTGGGAACCAATTTCAGCTTTAATTACATCCTCTTTAGCCACGTAAGTGATCCTCTCTAAGAAATATGTTCTATCTGTAAGTCTTTAATCATTTGATCTATGCTTGACGTGATGCTTTCGCAATACTTACTCATTGTTGCCGATGAATAACGATAAAATAGCTCTTGATCACGCTGGTCATGACCATACAACGCTTGAATAGCATTAAACGGTATCTCTTGGTCCATCAACATATTCATATCGAAATGACGTAGCCAATTATTGTAAATTTCTAAATCAAAATATTGACTCAGGTAGTCATTCACGTCACTTCGATTTAGTGGTGCAATTTTGATTTTTTTACTGCCCCATTGTTTTTCTGTAGTCGGCAATTCCTTGGGACAAGTAATCGTCTGACCAAACAAATCATTTACAGTAATAGTCCTCTTAAACACCCATCTGAATAAGCTTTGATAACACTGAGTAATCTGCTTTAAAAAAGCCACATATTTCTGAAATGCATCTATAAAAAATTTTGACAGCGGAATATAACGCCCATCTTTACGTGATGTACTATTCTTTTTGTCATTCACATACACTACTTTTAGTTTCAAATCATAATCATCTAATTGTCCGAGTAAATTTTCTTTCGGACGTCCACCCAAACACAATAAGCTCATATGCCACATCCAAATTGCATATGAATTAATTTGCTGAATCACGTGCTGATGAATCGCGATTTGCTCAGAACAAAGACGATTTAATTTCTTAAAAAAATCACTAACAAATTCTGGTTTTAGAGCAAGCTGACTCCCCAAACGTGGAGAATTTTCTGATGATACTCCTTCAAATTGTCGTTGAAGATGAGAAATCGTTTGATCTGTTTCCGGATCAGCTATGGTCTCTAGATAAATGAAATACTTGTCATCGAGTTTTTGTTGATGAATACCATTATAAAAACTACCAGGTAAATCGTGATAGCTATCTTTTCCAGATAAAACGTGTGCAATATATTCATTAAAGGTGTCATGAAAAACATGGAAATATAGTTGTGCTTGTAGTTTTTCAACCGTAATTGAACCCAGGTAGGCTGTCGCTGTCCATTTTTTTAAATAGCGATTAACATCTGCAGCCGTAATACTCACTTTGTGATCATAGTGATGGATATAATCAAACCAGCTACTTGATAGATAAAGTTCATGTGTTCGTGTGTGGTTCAGCCGGTGTGCTTTAAGATACTCAATTTTTTGCTCACTAATCTCAAGTTTTAAACATATGCGATATTCTGGATGTTTAGTATCATCATTAACGATCAAGATCCCATCTTTAATCAGTTGTGGATATTGCAGCAATGCGATGGGGGAAAGACCACTCGTTAGGCTCAACAGACATGCAGCGGCAATCGCTGATTCCATAGCACGATTGGAATCGAGTTCTAAGTTTAATAGATAAACGAGTTGGCGAATTACCTGTTGGTTCATGTAATGTGGATTGGTCACGAAAGGCTGTAGTCTTCTTTGTCGATGGCGATGTAAATGAGCTGTATGTTCATTGAATACCTTAGTAAATCGTGTGGTGCGTGGATCAGTACTATGAATACTTAATCCAGCTTCTTCGACCTCTACTTCACCACAGTCATCTTCCCTAATATCATATGTTAAGGCTATTTCAGTGGCTTCATCTAAATACACACGTCGGTTACATTTTCTTTCTCTATATTGTTTTAATTGTGATTCAATTGGCCAATCTTTAACAATTTTTTTATTTTTTCGACGTCTACGACGTACAATTTTCCCTTGTGCAAGACGTTTTAGTAAAATAGTCAATGTGCCTATATAAGATAAGATTTTTTCATTACTTAATTTCAGTTTATGAATCGATTCTTCCCATTTTTCATATTTTGACTTGGCTTCATGAGTATCATGCTTCAGCATAAAATCTAAATAAAATTCCAGTAGAGCTTTAGATTCATTAAAAGTTGCTTGCTGAGGCTCTTCAAACAATGGTTTCGCAATATAACGTAATAAATCAAGGCTTTCTTTTTGCTTATTTTTTGAATTTGGTAACTTAGAAATTTCTCTGTACTGTTTGTAAAAGAAATAACTTACACGCAGTAGTAAATATCTCTCCTCAATCAACTTTGATGTATCACCATAAGCAAAATAACTAAGAGCAGCTCTGAGATAATCAGTACCAATCACCCTTTTTTTAGCAATATCTTGATAAACCTCGTGTGCTTGATTTAGCAGTACTCCAAATTGAATACGCTCTGCTTCATTTAATTGTGCGTAAGAGTGAAATATCACTGGTAATTTAAGCGAAAGATATACATCTAAGAATTGCTCTTTACTCATGTGAAATCATCCTCAGTTTGGGCTCGATTTACATGAGTGTTTTCGACAGCACCATTTGTCTGAGCTTGAAAAAGTGCAATGACCTGCTCTTTCGCAGCTCTATTACGCAATTGAAAATACTGAATGTAAAATGCTGCGCTTAATTGAGTAGATATCTCAAAGATATCTTGATGAAAGTTGGGATCAATATAACAGTTGATATTCTTCAGTAGCTGAATATGCGGTACGTAGTCCACATGTCCACGCAGGCATCTAGCCTTCCGCAACATACTCAGAATACGTTGCCACACCTTAATGTACTTTTTTTTAAAAGTAGCTTGTTTCGCTTTCGCTTTGCCTGGGCGAATTTGACGCAGTTTCACAAGAGCCGCATGTATTGAAACCACCTCTTTTTCAGCACTTAAGAAAGGCTCGATAAACTGATAAAAAAATATCATCAACTCTTTGACAATTTGATCAAAATTCATGAAATTCCAGGCAAATAAACTTATACATTTTTTTATATCATCTTTTTTATTTACTTTTAAACCTTATATGTATCAGTGTTGTTAAATTAAAATAAATATTTGATTTAATTTAAATATTAATAAATATTAACTCAAAAATTCTTCCAATTTTTCTTATTATTGTGTTATCCACCCATAAAATCCTACCCCATAGAAAGATAAAAAGCCTCGCTCATTACAACGCAAAGAGTTACTTCAGACGGTTAAAAGTTTAGGCAGGCGCATAGGTAAAAAATGGTTGGGTTATCATCGTCGAAGTTTGGTTGAAACCAAGATGCATTGCATCAAACTATGGGGAGAGAAACTAAGTGCAAAGAACTTTCAAAGCCAGGTAAATGAAATTCATGCACATGTGGCAGTGCTTAATCGGTTCACTGAATTAGGCCGGCCTTACACTCAAGTTATCACTTAAATCTGAATGGCTTAAAGGAAATTCAGCTTTTAAATTTTTATCCAACAAAGCCAATTTAAACTATTAAATAGCACCACATTCATAAAAATTACTAATTATCACTTTTAACAAATAACAATATAAAAGGTCATAAAATACTTATTAAATAATATAAGAAGTATATAATGACTTTTAGAGGTAAAATTGTTATGAAAAAATCGTCGAGTGATTTCATATTAGAGGGGGTTCCCGACCTACTTAAGATGATTGGTAGTAATATCAGAACGGCTCGCATCAATCGTAATATGACAATCAAAGAATTAGCTAACCGTGTACATGTCGATGAGAAAACCATTTCAAGATTGGAGAGTGGTCAACCAAGTACCAATTTAAAAAATCTGATATCTATTCTTGTAGTATTTGGCTTAGAAGATGGTTTGTATACGATTGCCAATCCTCAAGAAGATGAGGTCGGTAAAGCCTTGGCATCTAAAAGACAGAGAGTACGGGTTAGAAATATCAATATGAGGATTGATGATGACTTCTAAAAGCTTCTCCATGCAAGATGAGCTGAAGAGCTGCTATATCTTTCTAGATACCGGAGATACCCCTCAGGTCGTGGCCAAGTACGTTCTTGATCAATCTACTTATACTTTTATTTATGGTAAAAGCTATCTAGAATTAAATGATTCATTTGAGCTCGACCCTATTAACCTCCCATTTATACAACCTAATGCGCCCTATGTTACAACTCATAAAGATGGTTTTGGTGTCCTTGCCGATGCCACGCCTGATAACTGGGGACGCAAGCTTACACTGTCGCAGCATACACGCGTTCCTTTAAATCAGATTGAATGGCTTATTTCTGCACGAGGTAATGCTGTAGGTTGTCTGGTCGCTAGTTTGTCGTCTAAAGCCATTAAGGGCTCCAATCAAAGCTCATATGTTCACTTCGATGACTTGAAATCGTATCTCAAATTATCAAAGGCGATTGATCAACAAGAAGATCCCAGGACGATTAGCTTTATGAGCGATAACTATTTGGAGAAATTAATTCATCATGGCTCATCTATGGGTGGTGCTAGACCTAAGGTCATCGTACACCATAACAATATTGAGTGGATTGCTAAATTTAATAAAGATGATGATCTATTCGACAATGCTAAGGTTGAGTATGCTTCGATGAAGATGGCCAGAGCGATGGGGCTTAATGTCAGTAATGTAATGCTAGAAGAAGTTGCAGGCAGTCCAATTTTATTGGTAGAACGTTTTGATCGAAATTGTATCGAAAGAAAAAAACACTATATCAGTGCGAATAGCCTTATGAACATCCGTAAAATTCGTGTAGGTGACTTAAAAATGTCCTACATGAATTTATCTAAAATCTGCAGCCAAATTTGTTATGACGCTATTAGTAATCAGAAAGAATTATTCAAGCGCATGATTTTGAATATTATGATTAGCAATACAGATGATCATCTCAAAAACCATGGCTTTCTCATGTACGATATGAAAAACCATCGCTATGCATTAAGTCCTCTTTTTGACGTTTTACCGCATGGCGCTCGCGCTTCCTATCCCAAGGAGCATGCACTCGCTATAGGTGAAGAAGGCCGAGTTGGTACGCTTCGTAATGCTTTAAGTCGATGCAATGCGTTTGGCCTTAATCATAATGAAGCTTTAAACATCATTAAAGATGTACGGGATGTACTTGAATGCAGAAGGGTGTTTCTCAAAGAGGCTGAGTTAACTGATTATCAAATTACACAGCTTGATCACTATTATCATTTAGAGATCAGGATTTAAACAGCAATTAATCATGGCTAACGGTTTAATGTTAGCCATTTCACAACATCAGTATGTATGACATCAAGTCATAAGCAATATGTGACCTTCTCATGTTCAAGGCATAGTATGCCAGAGCTTAAGGACTGAATTTTGTCGATTAGGATCATTTTCAAAATTTTCAATGATATCTTTTAATGGTGAACCATTTTCCCAGAAGATGGTATAAATCATGATAAGTTGCTGAGCATATTCTAAATCTGTGTCATTTTCATATTGAACAAATAGAGAGATCTTCTTTCTATTTCTTTCAAAAAAAAATACAAAAACAATTTTTTCAGTAGGATCTTGTCCTAGGAATTTGTCTCTTTTCATCATTTCCATCTAATTTTTAAAATAGTTTGAATTGAATTGCTGTTTAGCAATATCTACAGACTATAGAGAGTTAGCCAGCTTTTTGAAAAAACCAAACATCATTTATAAGTGTAGCAAGTTGCTACACTTGACCTTTGTCAATTAAATGAATCAAAAAATCTTCAAGCTCTATTAAATCGTGCTCATTCAGGTTAGCAATATTTAATGACACTTTTAATTGATCATTATTAAGCTTAATGTTTCCAGCAACTCTACCCTGATAAGTGATTTTTTTCACCACTGAACATGAAGCTTGATCTTTAATATTGCTCATTAATTTTACAGCATACTTTACAGCTTTAGTCTGCTCTAAAGTACCTAGCTTCACTTTTCCCCATGCAGACAAGAGCGCATCGTGAGCCTTGTTTAATTCATCGCTATGATCTGCAAGAAACTTTTTAAATGCTGTAGCAGCGGTACGTCCAAGCAGGCTTGGATCAGCATTCAGATCGTTTAGAATCTCTTTTGGGAGCTTGGCATATGCTAAATACTTATACATATCTTCACGGTTCAAACCTAACGATTTTGCCAGCTGCTGTTTATTTTTTTTTAAATTTTCATCTAATGAGTTTAGACCGAGGAAAATTTCATAATCTGTTAAATCCTGGCGTTTTAAATTTTCGGCTAATGTAAGTAAAGATGCTTCATTATCACTTACATCAATAATGATTGCCTCAATTGTATTTTTACCTAGTAACTGATGCGCACGCAGTCTACGCTCACCTGCAATAAGCTGATACTTCAAATTATCGAGTTTGCGTAATGTAATAGGTTGTAATAACCCAACCTCCTCAATGGAGTTTGCAAGTTCCTTTAAATCAGATTCATTGAATAATTGACGTGGTTGATAGGGACTACGCTCAATATCTGCAATTGAAACATTACGACGAAATTCTTTTGCATCACGTGTATGATCTGTTTGAGCCTGCTGATGCTTCTGAGTATTTTGTTTTAACTTTTCAGCTAACAAGGCTTTTGTACTTACCATAGTATTCTCAGTGTTTAAGCCTTAGCAATGATTTCTAGGGCTAAATTTTCAAACGCTTTACGGACTTTGCAGTTCTTATCTAACTTATAAAGTGACTGTTGTAAAATAGCGGCTTGGTTTACCTTGGTACTTTGAGGAATCGTAGTGTCAAGTATTTGACCGACTTGTTGAATTGCTTCGTCGCGAATCAATTTACATACATTCTGACGTTCGTCATGTCTAAGTAATAGAGCACCTAAAAGTTTGAGATGTGGGTTGATCCGCTTTATTTTTTCAAGATGATTCAGTAAATCAGTGACTCCATATAATCCATATTGAGAGCCAGATTCAATTGGTATAATCACATGTGTTGCAGAAGCAAGTGCATTACTCGTTAATAGCTTAAGGCTTGGTGGGCAATCTATAAGAATAAAATCGTAAAGATCTTTAAGTAACTGTAGTTTAATTGTGAGTTCTTCAGAAGGACGTGGTGCCTCTTCTTTTAACTGATCCTCTGCTTTACCTAAACTAAGAGAACCATATATTAAAGAAACGTTCTCAATTTGAGTTTCTTCTTGTAAAGCTTCGGTAAGTAAGGTGATATCACCAAGCAATAGCTCTGCTGTAGTCACGGAAACTTCACTTGGATGTTGAATACCAATATGTAGACTAGCATTCGCTTGTGGATCTAAATCGATCACTAAAACTCGATGACTCATTGCTGCTAATTCTGATGCTAAATGTACAACAGTTGTTGTTTTACCACAGCCACCTTTGTGATTTGCAACAGCGATAATTTTTGCAGACATATGTGTCAAATATTTCCATATTGGGTTTCTAAGTATTGGTTAATATAAAGAACTTTGGAAAGACTTACTAGAGCTTTTAAAGTTAAAAACTTCAAATTTTCTTCGAATAGAAAAATTTAAAAAATATTTTTTACCTTAGCTAGCTTAATTAATAATTATATTAATTAGTTATTTAGCTAATTAATAATTAGAGATTTTTTTATTTTTTAAAAACAATAATTTATCGATTTAAAAGTGGAAGGTTTGTCACCGAAAAGTGGAAGGTTTGTCACCGAAAAGTGGAAGGTTTGTCACCGAAAAGTGGAAGGTTTGTCACCGAAAAGTGGAAGGTTTGTCACTATGGTGGAAGGTTTGTCACTATGTGATTTAAAAATAATAAAAATTTTAATATAATTAATGTATTAGGTTGTGGATATCTTGATTTACTATGCTTTAAAGGTGGAAGGTTTGTCACCGTGAAAATTGAGCTGTGGATAAGTTTTCGTAATGATTCTTTTGCATATAAATTAACCTAAAAACTATCTACTTTTGATTTAAAGGTGGAAGGTTTGTCACGCTATTGCCAAAATTTTTATAAATTTGAGTGAACTCAAGTTCCTTATAGCTCAAAATTATGTTTTTGTGCGGTATATTGTTATAACTATTCTATTTAAATATAAAAAAAATTAATCATTTCAATAATATCGGTCATGTTTTCATCTATACCGTGACAATCTTTCCACCTTTACGATATTAAAAGTGTAAAAATTGATTTATTTTCCACTTTTAATATAATGCTTATAGCTCGATTAAATGTACTTTATCTATGACTGAAACCTATAAACTAGAAGAAGAGGGTGAATACATTCCCTACTGTATCGGCAGTATTCGTCATGATGGTGTCGTAAGCACAAGTAACCGTTTAATTCGTCCTATTGAACTTTCTGCCAATGAATATAAGGCACTCTTATATGCCATGGCAGTAGCTAATCAGACTGAAAAAAATAATGGCTCTGGTGAAATTACTGAGCAAACCTATATCTATTTATATAAGGACAATTTAGGTGAACTGCTCGGTTTAGAAAAGCGCAATTCTGTGAACGTAGCGATTGATCGTATTTATAAAGAGCTGTCTTCTAGAGTTGCTCATTTTATTATTGAAGAACCTAGTGATGCACCTAAGAAAAAGACCAAAAAAGTGCATTCTGTTGTGCCTATTATTCGTGAATTGCGATGGGAAGATGACTTGAAGAATGCGATCCAATTGCGTTTTACAAGTGAAGTTTTGCCCTATTTTACGCAACTTGCTGGAGGAAACTTCACGACTTATCAGCTAAAACATTTATTTGCTTTAGATTCTGTGGCGAGTATGAGCCTGTATACTTTTTTTATTAAAAATGAATATAAGTATCAAAGTCATGAAAGTTATACTATTGATTTAAGCTTAGATGAATTGAAAGACTTAATTGATAACAAAAAGAAGTACGATCGTTGGGTGGATTTTAAGCGCTATGTACTCGATAAAATCATTAAAGAAATTAATCAATATACAGATTTAGATTTAGCTTATGAAGTGATTAAAAAAGGGCGTCCAGTCGTTGGTATACGCTTTAAACTAAAAGATCGGCATTCGAATCATCAAAAAGTGGCTTTAAAGTTTGCTGAAAAAGTCTATTTAGATGTGCCTTTTGAAGATAATGGAGTAGTCAAGAGTTTAGGGGCAAAATTTGATACTGCTGTCCGCGCCTGGTATATCTATAACACCGACAGCAATTATAAAGAATTCTCTAGGTGGTTTAAAAAAGAAGGATGTTTAACTGAATCGCAAGCAAATATGGTTGTGAATGATTCGCTCTTTCAAATGGATTTTGCTGAGGTCGGTATGAGTCTAGATAACTTCAAGCGCAGTATGAAACACAAACTAAAAAATGATGCTGCTTTTGTGCAAAGCATTCGTGATCGCTTAAATGGTATTTTTAATGCCAATATTATCTAAGCGTAAAAGTGTAGCAACTTGCTACATTTTTAAAGATGTAGAGTTAGACAGACAGTACTGATGTCTAAAATCTCGTCAGTGTATAGAATTTTCAATCAGATATATGAGCATTCTAAGGAACTGTTAAGCCAAGCTGTTCTGGGCGATACCAAAGCGCTTTTAAATGGCCTAACTGATCCTTCAAATAAGCTGCTTTCTGAATGATAAATTGCTGGTGCTTGAGCCACTGTTCTAGTCTTACGTCCATATAATCAATGTCGATTCTAAGCTTACGCAGTTGCTGATAAAGTTGGCGTTTAGGTGCTGGCATATTGGCCAAGTAAGCTGCACTTGGCAGAGGATGTATTGGCTGTACCAAACCTTGTTGTAGAGTGATTGTTGGTTGAGTACAGGATGCTGATATAGTGGTTTTAGCCACAGTGATAAGCTGAGCAGTTGGTTTGTTTTGAACTGTCTGTCTTGCTTCCTGTTTCTTTAATCTTGTTGATTCAATATTAATCGTATCTAGTTGTGTTTGTTCTTTTAATAAAGTCCGCAATTTACGGTAATTAATACTGTAAAAATTGGTTTGTAGCCATTTATTTTGGGCAAGTTTTTTAACGACTAAGATGCCTAATTTTTTAAGTTTACTGACCACACGTTTAATGGTAGAGACGCTATACATACCCAAAGTTTCTACCCATTGCTCATAGCTATGGTAGAAATATTTTTTTTGGTCTGCATGGTGTTGTAAACAATAGTGTAGCTTTTGCAAAAAAATCGCTGAGGCTACGCCATACGCTTGGGCAAGCGTAGGCGAAGCAATAAGTGGGTAATCCCCTTGTATTAGTAACTTGTTATTTTTCATCATTTTAACCTTACAATGATGAATTGGTTTTTTTGAAAAACTTAAGCTGTGGGCGCTGTTGCGTGCGTTTTACCCAATCCGAAGGATATGTTTGATCATGACCATCACAATGTTCACCTGACCAATATTCTTGATTGAATTCGTCCTGATATGTAGATCTCTGGGGTTCGTTTAGAATTAAATTAGGTAAATTTTGAGTAGTGTGATTTTTTTCTTCAGAGACATCTAAAGTTTTATAAATATCGAGTAAAGCTTGACGTTGTTGCTGACTAAGTAACTTAGCACTAGCAATTAAAAGTTGTTTAGCGAGGTATTTAGGCGTGCAAGAATTTGCACTATTGAATTTATTATTCATAGCATTTTCCTAGATAAGTATTTTAATTATCTCCATCACTTCTCACGGTAATGGAGGCAACTTAACAGGGGTGAGAATACTGAATCTAGGATCAGCCAGCACAAAGCTGCCCTGCTAAGTCACCATAGGACTGCTTAACAGTAGGCAAAAAAATAGTCGCAGGTGCGACATTTGATTGCACCTAGATTTTACAGGTTCTCACGCCTGAACACAGATTTTGCTGTGCTGTGTTAAGCGTATCGTTTAAAGACATAAGCGTCAAGCATTTGATTTTTTATTCAATTAAAAATTGTGCAGCTTAAGTTGAAGTTTGAACTTGAGCTTAATTTATTAAATTATTTTATGCTTATTTTATTTATAAAGATGAATAGTTCAGAATGAGCTATTCCATTAGCTTATTCTGAACCGATGGAGTAGCTCAGAATAGAACGCTGCTGTTTGACTAGTAGAAACGTAGAAATATAGATTTCAGACTGTAGCAACTTGCTACAGTTTTTTGGTAATTGACATGCTGAAATTCAGTGAAAGGTAAAAAACTAATACGTAAATTTACCTTTCTAGTAATTTAGAAGCTTATGAAAATATAGGTGATCTTAGAGTCGATTGAGGAAAAAAGATGTCATATTGTAGTTTGAAAAATAAAAGAAATTATCACTGCACATAACCCTTATTATGTGCAGTAATAATTAGCCAATTAATAAAGAGAGGATCTACGACAATTTTTTATAAGAGTTTGGATCACTGCCCATAATTACCATTATGGGCAGTGATAACTTTATTATTTAAAATACAATTCCTTATCCATATATTGGACTATTTAGGACAAATCACCTTTTTAACGGAGTTAACTTCATCAATGGCATAATAACTGTCAGCTTTTTCAAGCTTATAAGGTGTTGAAATTGCGACGCAGTCCCCTTTTCTGAGATCCATCAAAGTCTTCTGTTTTGATTCATTCAAATTTATACTATATATGGATAACGTACCTTTAGTTGTTTTAATTTGGATAGATTCCTCGCCATAATGGTTCGGATTGTTTTGGGTTACTTTAAAGGTTGTCGTAGCTGAAAAAGCGGTTGTCGATACTAAACACAACAATGGAAGTAAGATTTTTTTCATATATTTCATCCAATAACTATTTTAAGATCATTAAGTAATAGATTTTTGATATTCACAAGTATGCGTGTGTAATCCTAGATGCCCATCCAAATCCTTTTGGGATGTTTGAACCCCTGCTTTGCAAAGCATTACTCTCATCCTATGACTTTGAAAGCAAATATTAGACATAGTGAGAAGTTATGACAAACTTTAGCTTAATCCATAGATACAAGATATCCAATCTCCAAAGTTATTTAAAAAAACACCTAAAATCTCATAAAAATTATTTTAAATTTCTAATAGACCTCTTGCGAAAGTGGTTATTGCAAGTTTATTCGGTTTACCAGTGCAGCAATTAAGTTAATGCGTAAACCGAATCTTTTCCGTCTATTTCGATAGCGTTCACTTAATATTCTAAATGTTTTCAATTGACTATTGATGTGTTCAATCAAAACTCGTATTTTTCCAATCAGTTTATTGTACTTTTTCTCAACACTAAATAACGGGAAATTCTTCTTTTTCTTTATGGGCATCAATAATTTAAAGCCATGTTGCTCTAATCCGTAGTACCCTAAATCGGTCACAACATATTTACAATGCTTAAATTTCTTAACCGTTTCTCTTGCCAGTTTAATGTCATGCTGACCGCCATTCGATATATCTAGCCCTATGATTTGTTTACTCTTCGGATGATAGATCACTTGGGCCTTTAGCGTATGTTTTTTCTTTTTACCACTGTAGAACTTACTCTGATTTTTTTTTCGGGCGTTCGATTGAACATTCTATCGCATCAATAATGACCCAGTTAAAGTGTTCTTCTGCTGTGGTTATGCTTCGTTTTGGCAGGGTAAAACGTCTTGATTTCATCAATGCATCTTCAACCTTTTTAATGGTTCGATTCACATTACTTTCAGCGATATGGTAATTTGCCGCTAATTCCAGTTGAGTACTATAGTTGCGTAAGTAATTGAGAGTTAATAACAATTGATCCTCTATATCTAAAGTATGAGGTCGACCTGATTTCTTTTTGAGTGATTCTGCTTTTTCTAGAACCTCTACCATTTCAGTAAAAACTTGTCGAGGTACGCCAACCAAGCGTTTGAATTCAGAATCTGAAAAACGGTTTAATTTCTGATATCTCATGAAATTTATATGGAGGTGATTTTTACTTTCGCAAGAGGTCTAATATTTTAAGGGTTAACTTAATGAAAAAATTAATATTATTTACTATATTTTTACTGCTTTTTATAAGCCGAGCAGAAGCGATGACGCTCCAGCAACAAATAAATAACCATGTAAGTAAATCTATAAAAAAACTTAATTTGGAGAGTAAGAAAAATGCTGTGGATTCGGATTATTTTAAGTATGCTCTAAAAGCTAAAGAAGTCATTACTGCTGATATTAATCGTGATGGGGTCAAAGATAGAATAGCAGTTCTGGATTTTTGTGAAGAAACAACTTGCCATCCCACCACCATGAGTACAGAAGTTGTCGTTTTCATTGGTAAGAAAGATCAAACGTTTAGCCTCTTAGGCTCATATTTTTATAGTGTGGTAGCTAGTGTAAAAAAAGATAAAAATGGCGGGATTTATGTTCATCAATATGATTATTTTGATAATGATGGACACTGTTGTCCTAGCCGTCTTACTAAGTTTAATCTTCATATTAAAGATGGAAAGCTGATGTCTAGAAAAGTAAATTAAATTTATAAAATATTCAGTCTTACATGTCGCGTTAAAATAACTGAATGACCTGAATTGAAAAGTGTAGCAACTTGCTACACTTTTTGTTTGCTACAGATCGCTGAATGCTTGGTTTAAGTATCTAAAGGCTAAATTTTTTTAATCTCCTTGGAGTAAACTTGTTAGAATATAAGCTATTGAGATGATTTAAAGATTCAGGCAAATACATGGCACGCGCTCCAAAGCAAGTTAAACAAGAACCATTAGAAGTTGTACTCTGGAAAACAGCGGATAAACTGCGAAAAAACATTGATGCAGCTGAATACAAACACGTTGTGTTGGGTTTAATTTTTCTTAAATACATTAGTGATACCTTTGAAGCGCACTACAATCTCCTCGTAGAAGGTGAAGGCGAATTTGCAGGTGCTGATCCAGAAGACCGTGATGAATACACTGCATACAACGTGTTCTTTGTCCCAGAGAATGCACGTTGGTCATTCCTACTTAACCAAGCAAAGCAACCGACCATTGGTAAGATTGTCGATGATGCTATGGAAGCCATTGAGAATGACAACCCACAGTTGAAGGGTGTGCTTCCTAAAGTTTATGCACGTCAGAATCTCGATCCTACGAGCCTAGGTGAGCTAATAGATCTTATTGGTAACATTGCACTAGGCGATGCGAAATCGCGCTCTGCGGACGTTCTAGGGCACGTATTCGAGTACTTCCTTGGTGAGTTCGCTTTAGCTGAAGGTAAGCAAGGTGGTCAGTTCTACACGCCTAAGTCTATCGTTGGTTTATTGGTTCAAATGCTTGAGCCATACAAAGGCCGTGTATTCGATCCTTGTTGTGGTTCAGGTGGTATGTTTGTACAGTCAGAGAAGTTTGTCTCAGCTCATCAGGGCTTAGTGGATGACATCTCGATCTATGGTCAAGAGAGCAACCAAACCACTTGGCGACTCGCAAAGATGAACTTAGCCATTCGTGGTATTAACTCAGAGCATGTGAAATGGAACTCTGAGGGTTCATTCCTCAATGATGCACATAAAGATCTGAAAGCGGATTACATCATTGCTAACCCCCCATTCAACGTCTCTGATTGGAGTGGTGAGCAGCTAGTTGGCGATGCTCGTTGGTCATTGGGTACACCACCTGCAGGTAATGCGAACTTTGCTTGGATGCAACACTTCTTGTATCACATGAGTCCTAAAGGTCAGGCAGGTGTAGTCCTTGCTAAAGGTGCTTTAACTTCTAAGACAAGCGGTGAAGGTGAGATTCGTAAAGCCTTGGTTTCTGAAGCCAATGTCATTGACTGTATTGTAAATCTACCTGCCAAGCTATTCCTGAATACACAGATTCCTGCTGCTTTATGGTTTATGCGTCGTGATCGTGTTGGCTCAACCAAGTACAAAGATCGTAGCAATGAGATCCTATTCATTGATGCTCGTAACTTAGGTCATCTGATCAACCGCAGAACCAAAGTATTGTCTGATGAAGACATCAAGCTGATTACTGACACTTATCACAATTGGAGAAATCAAGAGGGTGAGTATGAAGATGTAGCAGGCTTCTGTGCATCTGTACCGCTTGAGAAAGTTGCTGAGCTTGATTATGTACTGACACCAGGTCGTTATGTTGGTTTAGCTGATGATGAAGACGAGTTCGACTTCAAGGAACGCTTCACCAGCCTGAAAGCCGAGTTTGAAGCACAGCTTGCAGAAGAGGCCAAGCTTAATCAAGCCATTGCTGAGAACTTGGCAAAGGTGGTGGTATGACAACTAGCGTACCTTTTGGAAGCCTGTTATCTAAAATCATTGATAATAGGGGAAAAACTTGTCCAACAAGTGAAACAGGTATTCCACTAATCGCAACAAACTGTGTTAAGAATGAACACTTGTATCCAGTCTATGAAAAGGTCCGATATGTCAGGCAGGAAGTCTATGACTCCTGGTTTAGAGGGCATCCTGAACCTGGAGATCTAATATTTGTTCTGAAAGGAACCCCAGGGAGAGTTAACTGGGTTAACAATCCAGTGGATTTTTGCATAGCTCAAGATATGGTTGCCTTAAGAGTTGATGAGAATAAGGTCTATCCCAAATACTTGTTTGCAGTGCTTAGATCAAGCCAAATTCAGCAAGAGATTGAAGGCTTACATGTAGGATCATTGATTCCTCATTTTAAGAAATCAGACTTTGATGATTTACAGATCCCATTAGTTGAAGAGAAACTCCAAAAGTATATTGGCGATGTGTACTTCAACTTATCATTGAAAATTGACCTGCTGCATCGTCAGAACAAGACCTTGGAAGCCATGGCTGAAACACTGTTTCGTCAATGGTTTATTGAGGAAGCGAGAGAGGATTGGAATGAAACCAAGGTATTGGATGTTTTCTCGCTAGTTGGTGGTGGTACGCCTAAAACCTCTGAAGCTAGTTATTGGGATGGTGACATTCCTTGGCTTTCGGGTGGTGATATTGCTAATGCACACCAGGGCTTTATTGTAAAAGCAGAGAAATCCATTACAGAATTTGGATTACAGAAAAGCTCAACGAAGTTGTTACCTAAGTTAGCTTCTGTCATTAGTGCGAGGGGTACGGTTGGTAAGTATGCCATGCTATCTAAGCCGATGACATTTAGTCAGTCCAATTATGGAATTGTTCCTAAAGAACATACGCACTACTACTTTGTGTACTTGCTGTTAGCTTACATCGTTGATGAACTATCAGCAGCCGCATATGGAAGTGTATTTGATACAATCACGACAAGGACATTCGAAGATGTAGTTCTTAAGCTACCATCAATGGATAGCATTGCTGAATTCGAGTCAGAAATAGCTCCATTATTTGAGAAGAAACTAAATAACGTTGAGCAAATCCAAACACTAGAAAACCTAAGAGACACGCTTCTACCCAAGCTCATGAGTGGTGAAGTGAGAGTCCAATACCCAATAGAAGACGTTGCATAAAATTTAAGGTGAAGTCATTTGTTGGCTTCACCTTTTTTACATTCGGGGAAACCATGAACAAAAAAGTTATAGCAGGCGTGGTTGCACTGCTCATTATCGTATTGGCATATATTTATGCTTCACCATATTTGGTATTGAACACGATTAAGAAAGCTGCACAGCAAGGTGATAGTGAAAAGGTATCTGCTTATGTTGACTATCCAAGTGTGCGTCAAAGCTTAAAGGATCAGATGAATGCTCATCTCATGAAAGATGTAGTATCGGATAAAGCAGATGGTTGGGAAGCTTTTGGGGCAATGGTTGCGACAACTATGGTTGAGAAAGTGGTGGATTCATTGGTAAGTCCACAAGGGCTCACCTTGATGATGCAAGGTAAGGACTTTAAAGATACTCTACAGAATCATCAACAGAGTGGTATAGAGCAGTCTGAAGATAAGCCAAAACTTGAATATAGTACACGTTACTTGTCTATGAATATGTTTGAGGCAACACTCAAAAATCTAAATAATAATAAGATGCTTAAAGTTATTATGGAGCGTGATGGATTAAGTTGGAAAGTTAAGAAGTTTGTATTACCACTTGATGCTAAAGATGCCCAAATAGTAGAAGCAAAACCTGTACAACCTCAAGAAATTGAAGAACCTGTAGAGGAAATAGTTGTGCCTGAGACTACGTCAGTGTTTGACCATTCAGGAGTACAACCGGGCAAGACCATGGAATTTTGCTATCGTGATCCGTGTTCTGTTGCTCAAGTCAAAAATTTCCAGATATTAAATCAAACGCCAAGTGATGTGGACCTTGAATTAACCCTGCTTGGTGGTAGTAAGGGATGGGAACAAGAAGCGATTGAATGGTCCGATAATACCCACAAAATTCAAATTACATGTTCTATAGAAAAGCCGACAGTACGTATGGATGGTCAAGTCACAGTTATTCCATTAAATAATGACATGGGTGTACCTGGCGTATTAATGACAGATGCAGAAATGTATCTACAGGCTTGTCATGGTGATTTCGATGGAACCATGGAAGATGCTACTCAGCACTATGGTTATGATGTTAAAGATGCAAATTAAGTAAGAAATGAGCCATCTATTTTGATGGCTCAATCTAGAGAGTTTTCCAAACCATAAGGCAAGTAACATGAAATACCATGTGCTTTTCTCAGTAATTGCTACTTCTATTTTTTTAGGTGGGTGTACTGAAAAAGTGACCCAGGCAGAATACGATGCAATGGAGTCTGACTACCAATCACAGATCAGTGAGTTGGAGGCTCAAGTTACATCTCAGAAGGAATATATTGATGCGACCAATACATCAATCAAAGAATTGAGTTCAAATGTTGATGATTTTGAATATCAAGATTGGCGTACTGTAGTTCCGACTGTTTATGAAAATACAAAGACCTTGGAATCAAACATCCAAGAGTTTGACCAATACTAAGATCAGATTAGAGGGTAAAAGAAGAATGTCTAAGATGACCGAATCAGACATCGAATTGATGGCGATAGAGCAATTAGAGGGGTTGGGCTATAGCTATGTGTATGGACCAGATATTGAACCTAAGGGAAGCAATCCTCTACGAAGCTATAAGCAGGTCATCTTAGAAGCCAAAGTGCTAGAGGCATTACAACGTCTTAATCCTCATTTAAGCGAAGACAAATGCATTGAAGCACTGAAGCAAATCACCAATCTATCATCCCCTGATTTACTCACCAATAACCAAGCTTTTCATCGCTTGTTGACCGAAGGGATAAACATCGAAGTTAGTAAAGATGGTCATACTCAAGGTGAATATGCTTGGCTTATAGATTTTAATAATCCAAGCAATAATGATTTTATTGTGGTCAATCAAGTTACGGTCAAAGAAGATCGTTGGACACGGCGCCCGGATTTAATTCTGTATATAAATGGTCTACCTTTAGTCGTGATTGAGCTGAAGAACGCCACGGGTGAAAATGCGACTCTAGAAGGTGCATATAAGCAGCTTCAGACCTATCAAAGCCAAATCCCTAGCTTATTTACCTACAATGCCTTTAACATCATTTCTGATGGTTTAGAGGCAAAAGCAGGGACAGTTTCAGCAGACCTTAGTCGTTATATGGCTTGGAAGACGACCAATGGTCAAAGCAAAGCCAAGAAGACTCAAGCACAGCTTGAAATCTTGATTCATGGTTTACTTAATCCAGTAACATTATTGGATATGATTAGACATTTCGTTGTATTTGAATCGAATAAGCAAGAAGATACTAATGGCTTAATCACCATCAAAACGATTAAGAAGATGGCTGCCTATCATCAGTACTATGCAGTCAATGCGGCAGTCCTCTCAACCATTCGTGCCTCTGCTGTAAACTCGGAGTCGAAGTCCGCAGAACTTGCCATGCAGCATCAAGGCAGAAGCAAGCTGGAACTGGTTCAGCAACAAGCTGTGGGTGACAAAAAGGCAGGTGTAGTTTGGCATACCCAAGGTTCGGGTAAATCTTTGTCTATGGTGTTCTATACAGGCAAGATTGTCTTAGCTTTAGATAATCCAACAGTCGTGGTCATCACAGATCGCAATGACTTAGATGATCAACTATTTGGAACCTTTGCTGCATCAAGCCAACTGCTCAGACAAACACCGAAACAAGCAGATAACAGAGAAGAACTTAAAGAGTTACTCAGGGTCGGCTCGGGTGGCGTGATATTCACCACCATTCAAAAATTCCAACCTGAAGATGGAGGCAGCGTTTATGAGCAGCTCTCTGATCGAAGCAATATTGTTGTGATTGCAGATGAAGCACACCGTTCTCAATATGGCTTTAATGCTAAAGAGGTTGATGTTAAAGATGACGATGGTAAGGTCGTTGGCAAACGTACCGTCTATGGGTTTGCTAAATATATGCGTGATGCTTTACCGAATGCGACTTACCTTGGTTTTACTGGAACACCCATTGAGAAGACCGATGTAAATACACCTGCTGTCTTTGGTAACTACGTAGATATCTATGACATCTCACAAGCTGTTGAAGATGGTGCTACTGTTCGTATCTTCTATGAAAGCCGATTGGCGAAGATTGCAATTAGTGAAGAAGGCAAAGAACTGATTGAGGACTTCGATGATCAGTTTAGTGAAGATGACTTAAACCAAACCCAAAAAGAGCGTGCTAAGTGGGCACGGGTTGAAGGATTGATCGGCAGTAAACAGCGTATCAAAGCCATTGCCCAAGACATCGTAGAACACTTTGAGCAACGACTTAAAGCTAATGCAAACCAAGGCAAAGGTATGGTTGTGGCTATGTCACGGCGTATTGCAGTCGATTTATACAATCAAATTGTCCAGCTTAAGCCAGAATGGCATAGCGATGATTTGAATGATGGTGTGATCAAGGTTGTAATGACTTCATCTGCATCAGATGGTCCTGAATATGCTGGCTTCCATACCACCAAGCAACAACGTCAAATATTAGCCAATCGTATGAAAGATGATGATGACAAGCTGAAGCTCGTGATCGTACGTGATATGTGGTTGACTGGTTTTGATGCTCCGAGTATGCATACGCTGTACATCGACAAACCCATGAAAGGTCATAATCTCATGCAAGCCATTGCACGAGTGAACCGTGTCTATAAGGACAAGATTGGCGGACTTGTTGTCGATTACTTAGGTATTGCATCTGACTTGAAAGAAGCACTGTCATTCTACTCTGAGGCAGGTGGTAAAGGTGATCCTGCATTAGTACAAGATGAAGCTGCAACCATCTTACAAGAGAAGCTTGAAGTCATTGATGGCATCATGCATGGCTTCAATTATCAAGAATACTTCATAGCGAATACTTCTCGTAAGCTCAACATTATCCTGGAGGCAGAGGAGCATATTTTAGGCGTTGACCAAGGTGAAGGTAAGATTCGCTTCCTCACAGCAGTTGCAGCGATGTCACAGGCATTTGCTTTAGCAGTTCCACATCCTCATGCAATGGAAGCCGCACCGGTTGTTGCGTTCTTCCAAGCAGTCAAAGCGCGTCTAGCGAAATTTAGTGATGGCTCAGGCAAAATTTCAGGTATGAGCAATGCTGAGCTTGAAGCTAGGGTTAAACAAACCATTGACCAAGCACTTGTCACAGAACAAGTGGTAGATATTTTTGATGCAGCAGGAATTCAAAAGCCTGATATCTCCATTCTCTCTGATGAGTTCATGCAGGAGATGAAAGGCTATAAGCATAAGAACATTGCACTTGAGACATTAAAGAAGCTTCTTGGTGATGAGATCAAGATGAGAGAACAACGCAGTGTCACTCAAGGTAAGAAGCTCATGGATATGTTGAATTCAGCGATCAAGGGCTATCAGAATAAGGTACTGACAGCAGCTCAAGTGATTGATGAGCTAATTAAGTTAGCAAAAGCCATCCAAGAGTCAGACAACCTGGCCAAAGAGCTTAACCTCACTGAGTACGAATATGCGTTCTACTCAGCAGTTGCTGAAAATGACAGTGCACGAGAGTTGATGCAAAAGGAGATTCTTAGAGAGTTAGCTGTGGTCCTCACAGAATCCATTCGTAGGAATGTCACATTGGATTGGACCATTAAAGAGGCTGCAAGAGCCAAGCTTAGAGTTATTGTGAAACGATTGCTCAAGAAGTATGGCTATCCACCTGACATGGCTCTGCTCGCAACAGAGACTGTATTAGAACAGGCGGAGCAATTGGCAGATCAGTTGGCTAAGCTAGATGAGTTAGAAATCGCTTAATTTTTCTTGTGGAAATTGTGATATATATTTTAAAAATGAGGTTTTCTAGGAGAAGAAAACCAATACAATTTAATTAACTAGAAATTTTTAGCTATTAATTTAACTAAAAAATGCTTATTGTATCAACACTTTGAAAGATATAAATAGAATGTGTTATGGGTGTCATTGTTCGTATCCTGAAAGCAAAACATGGAGATTGCATCCTGATTACTCATGAGGGAAAATCGGATGTTTTTAATATATTGATTGATGGTGGACCATCTACTACTTTCATGTATGGCCCTCGACAACGATATTCTGGCCCTTTACGTGATGCTCTTGAAGAGATAAAAAAGAAGGGGCAGAGCATCGATTTAGCTATCCTAACGCATATAGATGATGACCATATACATGGCTTAATAAGGGCTTTTGAAAAGCCAGGTTATCTTGCTGAATTGGTGAAAACGATTTGGTTTAATTCATCTAGATTGATTACACAAGGTTTTAATGTCCCCGAAATTCCAGAAAATAATATTATATTGGTTGGTAATTCGCCTCAAACTAGTGTGCAACAAGGTAAAGATCTCGAGGCTTTACTTGATGAAATCATGTGTGTACGAGCACCACTTATTATGGCAGGGCAAGTTTATTATTTAGGCCCTTTTACCTTGACAGTATTATCACCTGAGAGATGCCAGCTTGAGAGACTTTTACACAAGTGGCCTACTGAAGCAGATTCTGGTGCAACATCATCCCATAGTAATGATTATCATCTTTCTTTAGAAGATATATGGGCTGATGATAAATTTGATTCAGACCCTTCTATTTACAACGGGAGCTCAATTGCATTCCTTTTAGAGGCTGAGAATAAAGCTATGCTTTTTCTTGGTGATGCACATGATAAAGTTATTGCAGATAATCTGAGAGCAAGAGGCTACAGTGATGCTAATAAAATTAAACTTGATCTAGTGAAGATTTCGCATCATGGTAGCCAGTATAATACAAGCAATGAGACACTTTCCCTTCTTGATTCAAAATGTTACGTAATTTCCACTGATGGTTCAAAACACGGCCTTCCAAATAAAAGGACAATTGCGAGAATTCTTAAATCTACAAATGGAAAAATTCTTTTCAATTATGAAAATGTTATTTCAAAATTACGGTTACCAGAACAAGTTATTACTTCTCGAGTAGAGGTGCTCGATAGTGAGATCAGACTATGACCGTTTCTGAAATCATACAGTCTTACTGTGTCAGGGTTAATGGGGGGAGTGGTGTTCTCGTCAATGCTATGACACAGGAGTACTCATATGTACTAACAGCAGCTCATGTGCTTGATGGTATCACTGCTCATGAAGTTTTGGATTATCAAGGAAATCCAGTTGAGGTTCTAGAAGTACTCAGACATTCTTCGCCCTTCATTTTGGCAACATTATCGAACGATTATGTGATTTTAAAAGTTAGTTTTCAGGCCCATGTAACACAAAAAATTTTTAATGCTAAGGAATTACAGCATCGTGCTGACCTAACCTTAGTTGGATATCCACAGGGAGAGAGAACTAGTCAAACCCCAATAAAGTTTTATGGTGGGCATATGACAAATGTGAATGATGATCTTATTTTTTTCACAATTGACGGTATCCCAAGTAAGTCTGAAATCGAAGGAATGTCTGGTGGAGGTATTTACCTTCATAAAGATGGGCAGGTGTTTCTTACGGGTGTTGAGTTCAGAATGGATGCAACTAATGAAGATCAGCAATATGGTCGAGTACAATGCCATAGCCTACAGAAGTTTCATGAAATAATAGAAATAAATAAAAGTGCACCAATGATTCCTGCTCATCTGGAATGCTTTTCAAAAGTTAGAGAGAAAATATTTGCGTTCAATGTTATTGATCCGGAAAATATCCGTCATTTGAAAACAGGTTTAGATCAATTTACTGATTCACTCATTGCTAATGAAATGCCTCCACCATATAAAATTTTAGACCAATATGGTGTAGAGCTTTTAGCAGATCCACGGAAATCTGATGAGTTAAAGAGTTTAGAGTTGTGGGAAGCTTATTTAGAGTTTCTCGTAATTTGTGCTTTGATGGATGATTGTGGAAAAACTGATGATGCTTATATAGAGGGGTTAAAGCGAAAGCGCCGGTTAATGTATACCAGTAGTAGCGATAATTGGGTTCGACGCTTAGAAGACTTTCTTAAAACAGCACGTAAACTTTTAGATAAAGATGGTACATTAATTATAGCATCACCAGATGCTGCCGCGAGGACATTACCACCAGACTTTAAACTTAAACAAGTGATTAATAACATTGCCATAGTTCCAAATCAGGGGCCATTAGCTCCTATAGATGAAGTTGAAAGTTCGATATATGCAAGCTTTAGCTTAAGTCATTTACAAGGACTACGTAAGACTTGTGTAGTTGATATAGAAGATGAGTATCAAGATTTTAATTCAGCTAGAGAACAACTACGGCTATTAAAGGAAAAGCTTAATGAAATTATTAAGTGAAAAAGCTGATTTTAGTGATCTCTATAGAGAATATGGAAACATGTGCTTCCATATGTTTCGGTCAGAGGGGACTATACCCTTCATATCTTGCATAGTATGTGTATGTGAAAGACCAGAAGATATAGTTGAAAATTGGCAAGCTATTCAAAGTATGGTTTCTGTTTACCATCAGCCTTCAGGTAGTTTGGCAGCTTGGAATGTATATTTAACCTTTGTCACAAGTGGTCGTGTTCCTATATGGGAAAAATATCTAATCGAAAACAATAAGTTTGTTGCTCGTAAGATCATACTTGATGAATTTCTTGAAGTACCTAATCCGGAGAGATTAGCTTTTGAATTACATAAACAGTTATTAGGTTCTGATTTAAAATTAAGTTCGCAATTACATGAATCGATAAAGATTACCCATCCTTTAAGAGAGTATGTTAGTGGAGCACCCTTAGATGCAAAAATTGATTCTAAGGAAAAGCGTGCCTTGATGATTGATAAAATGATTGAGTTTTTGAGCAATAATGAAAATTAAAAAAGTTGAAATTGAGGCATTTCGTGCTTATAGAGCAAAGTCTGATGGGACTTTCAATTTTACAAATGAAGGTGACGTACCATCAAATTTCGTGGCGCTCTATGCGCCAAATGGTTTTGGTAAAAGCTCTTTCTACGACGCAATTGAGTGGGCTGTCACCAATCATTTAACAAGGCTTAGTGATTATAATAAATCAAATAATGAAATTGCTGCTAAAGCAACCAAAGATCCTAATCAGGCACAAAAAATTCTTAGAAATAATTTTGCTGATACAACATCTGTAACCAAAGTGTCCGTATCTACCACTTTGCCGATGATCTTTGAGCGAGAGTTACCCACTCCAAAAAAAAATCAAAAGGATATTCGGATTGGAGATAATAGCCGAAAAGAAAATGATTTTTTTAAACGTGTAATTCTGAGCCAGGATGAGATTGATAGATTTCTTCGTGAAACCAATCCACAAGATCGTTATATCAAATTTATTGAGAGTTTTGGTGGTGATCTTGAACAGGCTCGTAAAGAATTATGGGTCTTCATAACTGATATTGACGCGGAGGTGAAGAATCTAGAAAAAAGACAAAAAAAGCTTATTGATATAATAAGTCAACCACTTGATCTAACGTCTATTAAGCAGTTCAATACAATTGCTTCTGAACTGAATTTAATGGGGGAAAGTATAAGTATAGCTAATGAAAATATTTCATCGCAAAATGACTATCAACTCAAGGCTAATCTTGTATCACGACAGCATGAGTTGAATACAGAGAATCAAAACAATGTACGAAAGTTAGAATTATTAATAAATTCCTTAGGGAAAATACCAAAAATAGAGCTTGATACCAAGAATTTGATAGAGCAAAAAAAACAATTTTCTAGATTAGAAAAAGGCGTTGCTGATGCTGAAAGATATCAGATCTTATTAGACTCTTATAACAAATGTACAGAAGAACATAAAAACCTATATACTTATCAAATAAGTTTTAATGAAGTTGCTGATCGTATAGACGCTTTTTTAGAAACTAACAAAATTCTTCAAGAATTGTCTTTAAAACAAGAAAATTTGATTAAGGAGCGGTCCAAAAATTCTGCTGAAATAACCTTTGATGAAAATAACCTAATTAAATTGGAACAAGAAATCAAAACTGTTGAGAATAGAATTCTGTTCTTAAAAAACTCTCTTAATAATGCAGGATCCATTTATTTAAATATTTCAAATCATAGAGCTAAAATTAATGATCTTAAAGCGAAAATTTCGGATCAGGTAAACTTAATCCAAAAAGATCAGAACTTATTTAATGATTTAAACAGTAAGTTAAATACGATTTCTTCATTAAAAATCACATCGGATTTACTATTAAGTAAAAATCTAGGGCACTTTTATTTTGATCAAAATAAAATAGAAGAGTTGATGAGATGTAAGGCTGATCTCAATTTGATAGCAATGCACAATCACACTATTCTTGCTACTCAAAAAGCTTTAAGCGAACAAATGGAATTACAAGAACAGTTGATAGCCATTGGCATCGATTATCTTAGTATCCATTCTTCTAATATCTGTCCTTTATGTACAGTCCCTCATCCTTCTCCTGATGTATTGCTCAGCAAAATAAAGAGTCAAAATCTACTCTCTGAATTAAGTCAAGAGAACTCTCGGAAGTTGTCAGAGTCTTCTATACGAGAGAAAGAGTTATATGCGACTATTGAAGATATCACGCAACGAGCAATTGAAGCCCAAGTTCAACAACTTAATACTTTACATAAAGCACTGAATGAGGTGAATGATCGATTTACCAAAGCAGAGCAAGATAAGTCTTATCTAGAAACAGAGTGTAAAAACTTAGAAAACATCGTCTTGCAATTGGAACAGTCAGTTTGGGATCTTTCACATGAAGATCTGATTGCTCGAGCCGATGCTGAAATTAAAGAACTTACAGTCAAAAGTTCAATCCTGCGTGAGAAACATATTGATTTAAAAAATAAAATTATATTACTTACGGATAGTGTCAAAGCTCAAGACACTGAGGTGCAACATATTGCCTCTACAATAAATATGAAGCGTAATGAATATGGCTATATAAAAGTATTAGCATATATTAACGAGAATGCTGTTTCTGTTTCAGACCTCAGAAATCATTGTGAATTGAAACGAAATGAAATTAATAGTCAGCTTTTTGAATACGGAGCAAAAAAAGAAGTCCTAAAATCTAAATATAATGATTTGAATAAAGAAATGCTTGCAGATGGTACATGGATGGATTTTGCTGAGTTAAAGTTGCAAAAGGAAAATTTAGAAGTAAATATTGCTAAAATTAATTTCGAAATTAATGCTTATTATCAAAATCTATCAGAAGTTATTACTGTTAGGCCAGAATATCCATTAGAAAAAATTAAGACGTTAGTAAATACTGAAATTGAAGATTGTAAGGACCGCGTTCAAGAAATTGAAACAAGATTAAATCGTATTAATTTACTTTTAGAACTAATTGTTTCGTTTACACCGTATATTAATCGTATATCTATGCAAAAAGAGCTAGTTACGATTAAGAAAGATCTAAAAAAACTTCGTACAGTTCGTGAAGCTTTGAACGTGGAAATGCAGGAAATCGTGAGTAGTCTCAAAGAGCTTATCAATAATTTTTTCTATGAAGAGCTAATTAACTCAATTTATAAAAAAATTGATCCACATCCTGATTTCAAAAAAGTAGTGTTTCAGGTGAATTTCGATTCGTTTGATAAGCCTTGTTTAAATATTGTTATGAGAGATGAAACAGGTTTAATCATCTCCCCAATTCTCTATTTTAGTGCAGCTCAAAGCAATATTTTGAGCCTTAGTGTCTTTTTAGCAAATGCATTGCATGCAAAAGACGATGATGGAAAGCCCGTTGATGTTATTTTAATAGATGATCCAATTCAATCTATGGATTCAATAAACATACTTTCCACAATTGATCTCTTACGCAGTATATGCATTCAGTTTAATAAACAAATTATTATTTCGACGCATGATGAGAACTTTTTTAAGTTACTCCAACGCAAAATTCCTTCACAAATTTTTGGATCAAAATTTTTGCAGTTGGAAAAGTATGGTGTAGCTGTGCCAGTTGATCCATTCTATAGTTAAAGCTTCAAGAGTGTTGTAAGATGACTAAAGTGCTTTGATATTTGCCGTTCAAAAAATAGCGAGATAGTAGAATAAATCTTCAAACCTTAATTTTACTACTCGCTATGACTTTCGAACTATATAGAATAATCAATAATCCTAGTAAAAATAGTTGAAACTCTCATACTGTTTCACAGCTACAGTAGATCTCTTTCATAAATCAAAAAATGATCTACTTTTTGCTTCTTATTTGTACCGAAGAATTTCGAATATTCATGCATAATTTACGAATGAAATACATCGACTCAAAGAAGCTTTCTGAAACACAGTTTAAGCGATATACAGGCATCTCATGGTCAACCTTTGATTTAATGGTCGAGCAATTGCAGAAACATGTTCCAGAGAAAGGTAGACCTCCGAAATTGCGTATAGAGGATCAAATTCTTCTGTGCTTAAGTTATTGGCGTGAATATCGAACTTTGTTCCATGTCGCAACAAGTTATGGCGTGTCAGAGCCTACCGCTTCAAGAATCGTCCGCCAGGTAGAGGATTGCCTCATCAAGTCCAATCTATTTAATTTACCTAAGAGTTTGCCTGAAGGCAAAGGGATCGACTGGAATGTGGTGATCGTAGATGCCACAGAAATTCCAATACAAAGACCTAAAAAAACAGAAAAAAAGCTATAGTGGCAAGAAGAAAGCACATACTTTCAAAGTTCAGGCCATTATCCATTATAGAACTCAGCAAGTTCTGAGTTTATGTACGAATCGTGGTGCTGTACATGATTTCGAACTCTTCAAACGCAACTTGAATCAGATTCCTGCAGGTGCCTTTATCCTTGCAGATAAAGGTTATCAAGGGATTTATACAGTGTATCCCAATAGCTTATTGCCATTAAAAGCAAAAAAGCGCTGCAAACTAGATCTGGAGCTAAAATTTTACAATCAAGAAATTAATAAAAGAAGAATTGGGATTGAGCATGTATTTGGCCGTTTGAAAACCTTCAAAATCCTTGCCGAGCGTTATCGAAACCGAGGAAAAAGACTCGGATTAAGATTTAATTTGATCGCAGGCATCTACAATTTGGAGCTGAGTAAAAAATAACTTATGAAAGAAAGAAGTCTAGTACATATGTTCCAGTATTCAAGAGGAGTAATATAAATATGATGCGTAAAGAACGCATCATATTTTTTATGCAAGATATTGTTTTTCATTTATAAAATTTAAAATTTTTTAAAAAAATAACCAAAAGAATAACCAATTGTAATTATCGGTCTACAAAACAGTGATCAATTGAATTACATAGTTTGAATACATTTATAAAGTAGTGTGGAAGGTTTTTTATGTCATGTCCTGCAATAAAAATGCGGGTGTCTATCAATGGATAGATGAATTTTTCTATATAGCTAAATTAAGAAGATGAGCTACAATAGAAAAAACACTCAGTTTTAAAATTATGCCAAAAACATATTCTGTTGATCTACGTGAGAAAGTCATGCAGTTTTATAAAGAATCGAAGCATAAATCGAAGACATGCGAACTGTTTAATATTGCAAGAACGACTCTAGATGATTGGATTCTACTCGAACAACAGACCGGTCAGCTCAAGCAGCCTAAATCTCCAAATATGGGACGTCCCTCATGCATTCTGGATCTGCAAGCCTTTGAAGCATTTGTAAAAACAACCCCATTTACCCAAGCCAAAGATCTTGTTCCTTTATTTGCATTGCACTTTGGATATAGCGTGAGTTATCAGGTGATCTTAGGTGCTCTCAATCGAATGGGCTGGACGCGTAAAAAAAGAGTTTTCTCTACAAACAAGCCTGCAAGTTAAGCCGTGCTGTATTTGAATGGTGTTTGCCTCAATGGAAAGCGCAATATGGTGAGGATCATATTCTTTACATCGATGAATCAGGCATCAATACCAATGAAACTGCAGACTATGGTTGGTCTCCCAAAGGAAAACGTTGTCATGCATTGAGGTCCGGTGGGCATGGTACGAGACTCAGCATGATCGGTGCTGTCAGATCAAATGCACCCTTCAAGTTTATTCAATCTTTAGTGTTTCAAGGTTCGTGTGATCGGAATATTTTCGTGTGTTGGTTAGCGTATTTGTTGCAGGGTTTGCAACACCCGGATATTCAGACTAAAAAATATTTGCTGATCCTCGACAATGCATCGATACACAAAGGAAAAGTGATCGATGATTTAGCAGCTCAATATCAGACGAGAATCGTTTATCTGCCTGCATATAGTCCTGATCTCAATCCTATTGAAAGAGCATGGTCGATCTTGAAAAGTAAAGTCAGACACATGGTTGCTCAGGACAATAGAAATCTCCCTCAAGCCTTAGACATTGCATTTAACTTAATGTAGCTTATGTTTTTTATTTAGCTATATCTTCGCCGATACGACGTAACTGGCAACCACAACTGCATTGGGTTGATGCAGGTTCATGCTCAATACGGATGGTGTGTAGATGATCTGGCAGCAGTCGACGTTTAGGTTTATTGGTTTTGGCTTTGTGTGTCGCTGCATCGGTTTTATCTGCATTTAATCGTTCTAATTCCAAATCAACGGCTGCGATATCTTCTTCGACCGCTTCGTCCCATAGATGGATTTGTTTTGCGGTGAGATGTTCGTTTTTACTGCCGAATTTATGCTTTTTAAACAGCGCCAGTTCATGCTCGTATTTTTGATTGAGAATAGAAAGATGCTAAACTTTGGCATCCAATTGCTGGTTTGATTTTTCTAATTCTTGATTTGATTGTGTCAGAGACTGATGCTGCAGCGCTAACTGTCTGGTAAATTCCAGCAGTTGTTCATGGGTCAGTTGGCTTAAATCAGGCAGCGTATTCATGACCGCAGTATGCCTGAGGTCATGAAGAGAATGAAATAGAACGTTTGGAGGATGGCAGAA
>NZ_CANQLZ010000035.1 GCF_947624825.1 uncultured Acinetobacter sp. | reverse complement strand
CAGGGGTATATTTTACTTTTTTCATCGGGACATTCTCTCAGAAAGTTTGGTCTCCGACAAACCCGGTACGGTTCATTCATTGTAAGCACTCACTCACCTTTTGTTATTACATCTTCAGACAATAAGACTGTCGTTTATGATATTTCTAATAATGAATTTATTGAAGAAGATTTAAGTCGATATTCTTATGAATCTGTCATCAAGGGATTATTCCACGTAAATCCTATTAGTGTAGAAACTAAAGAATTAACTGAAATATTAAAAAATCTTCTAAATAAAAATCCGACTAATTTTGAAGCTATAAGATCTATTATTAGAAAATTAATTCCATTAGAGGAAAATAATAAATTAGATAAAAAATTGAGAAATTTATATTTACAGGCAATTAATCTACTTTTAGATCATGATCAGTTGGAGGATCTAGATGTTTAAAGTATCCAAATCTGCTAGACCAACGGATTGGACTACTAAGAACTATAAAGATTCCGTGGTTGTTCAGCAATTAAAAAAAGATTTTCATGGTAAATGCTATATTTGTGAACAGAAACATTTCCAAAACCTAAATGTTGAACATTTCATTCCACATTTAGATGATGAAACACTTAAGCTTGATTGGAACAATCTCTATTACGCCTGTTCACGTTGTAACGCTATTAAAAATAAGTTTCACAATGATATGTTAGATTGCTGTAATCCAGATCACTTAGTTGAGGAATGGATAAATGTTTATTACACGAATCCTGATGATGACGTTCAGGTAGTTAATACATGTCCTACTAACAATACTTACTACACAAAAGCTGAGAGTTCTAAAGAGTTAATTTTTAAATCTTTTAACAATGCAAACAGTGGCATTCAAGAAATCAGCAAAGAGGATTTAAGAGAAAAAGTTATTGACGTACACAATGATTTTTTGAAATTAAGAACTAAATTCTTGCGTAAATTAGATGATTGGTCAGATGAGAAAAAAATCCAAAAAGCTAATGACATTAAAAGACGTTTACAGTCACATTATACTTTTTCTGCCGTACTCCGTGGATATTTAGAAAAAGACTCTAGATTAAAAAACGCCTTAGACGATGTTGAAAAGCTACAGCAGCAAGAATCCGCGTAGTTTCCATATTACCTCTCCCAAGTGGAGAGGGGGAAATTACAGTGTATTTACATCTTATTGGATACACAAACAGAATTCCCTCTCCTTTAAGGAGAGGGCTAGGGAGAGGTAAATTATAGGACTTGATGCTCTAACAACATCTCTAACCCACTCTCTTTCCCCATATACATCAATCTTTGCTTTTCTGCTTTTAACTGTTGCTTCACCACAGACACATCCGCATCAATCTGTTTATACAACTGTTCAATATTCAGTTGCCCTTTCGACTTTTGTACTGCAATTTTGGCTTTGTCTGACCAAACCAATGATTCAATTAATGCTTGAATTTGGCTCTTTAGGGCTTGGCTTTGTGCTTGTAAAGCTTGCTCATAAAATTTGACTTGTTCGGTACTTAAACCTTTATTTGCACCTGTTTTACTTTGTTCTACTTCTAGTTGCATTTTGAGTAAAAAGAATAAATCTTCTTGTTCATAGGCTGCATTGGCACGTTGTAACAGCTCGGTCTTTTCCACTTTTTTGGCTTCATCAGGTTCACGGTCAGGGTGAATGATCGAAGCAATTTTTAAATACATGGTTTTTAAAGATTGATTGACTAACATTGAAGCCTTAGCGTGTTTATCCTGCGCTCGTTTTAATTTGGCTTGGGCTTTTGCCTGTTGGTATTGGTCACTGTTCCAATCATCCAACTCATCTTCAATCACTAAATTTTCAGCTTTATCAAAAGTATCTATATTTTTCTGCTTGGTTTTTTTCTTGGTATATTCATTGGCTTGCATATAGTAAGCATGCATCTTTTGCACTTCATCTATTTGCTGTTGAGTTAACAGCTGTGAGCCTTGTAATAAACCCGCCAAAGCTTGAATTTTATCTTCAATCGTCGCTGTATCGGTTTTGCTCAAACGATAAAGATTGAGGCTATGCCACAATGTCTGCATTTGTTCATACAGCGTGGTATACAGTTCTCTATACGCGGGCATCAGCGCCTTTTGGCTATAAGCACGAATCTCATCTTGTGCCTGTTGCCATGCCAACAATAAACGCTTTTGCTGTTCAATTTCATCAATTAAACGATTCAGCTTTTTATGCTGTGGGGAAACGTCCAAAATAGTTTGTGGCGTGGTTTTGAGTGCAAAAGACATGATTGATCTAAACAAAAAAAGTCACACCATTATGCCCCTTCACCTTTGATGAAACCATCCTAAAATATACGGCTTTGCTTACACACAAATTTCACAAAAATGCTTATATGACAGATCGGCTAAATTGCTACAGTCCATAAAACAATAAAGTATGAGATTAAAACATGGATCTGCAACAGCTGTTTATTCACGACACCACCTTCAGCTTTGGCTTAGAAATCGTGCTGCGCTGTATGCTGATGTATTTATTGATTATTGTATTTTTACGTTTAACCGGTAAACGGGGTATACGCCAGCTGTCCATTTTTGAAGTGGCAATTTTATTGGCTTTGGGTTCAATCTCAGGCGACCCCATGTTTGATGCAGATATTCCAATCTTACAAGCATTATTGGTGATGAGTGTGGTGATTGTGATGTATCGCCTGACTACATTTTTAATGATGAAGTATCAGCCGTTTGAAGATTTAATTGAGGGCAAAGCTTTATATATTGTTGAAGATGGCATGTTGGTATTAGATCAAATTCGGCATGGCAAAATGTCGCATGATGAGTTCTTTGCCGAAATGCGTCAGCAAGGCGTTGAACATTTAGGACAAGTGCGCGTGGCATTGTTAGAAAGTGACGGCAAGTTAAGCCTGTTATTTTATCCCAATCACGAGGTACGCTACGGCTTAGCTCTATTTCCTAAAGCCATCCAACCGCTTCATAAAGTTCATGCCAATGTACAATATGCCTGCACCCATTGTGGTTTTGTCAGCACTTTAAGCGTACTCCATAGCCCATGCTTACGCTGTGGTTGCACTATCTGGAGTGAAGCCATCAATCCTATACGCGTCACCTAAACAAGCTTTGATTGCGGAATATTGCCTGAGTATAAACATCATCCGTTTGCTTGGCATAGCCCTTGCTTCAGTTGTTCATTCATTAGACATACTGTTTTTGCTTGAGCTAAAAATCGCCACAAAATAGTGCTTGAGCTTGCAATCTGATCTCGCTTAAGATGAAAAAAGCTGCATTTTTAGGCAGTTTTTATCTTTTTGATGCAATACATACCCCATAAACAAAAAATAGAGGAATAAGAATGTTAAAAAAATTATGCTGCTTGGCAGCAGTACTTGCTGTCACGGCGTGTAGTAATGATCAAACTACAAAAACCAACACCCAGACTGCCACCACATCAGGCACTTTAGATAAAATTAAGCAATCAGGTACGGTGGTGTTAGGTTATCGTGATTCATCCATTCCATTTTCTTATATTGCCGATAATCCAAATCAACCGGTGGGCTTTGCCCATGACCTACAACTGCAAGTGGTTGAAGCCTTAAAAAAACAGCTCAATCAACCAGATTTAAAAATTCGTTATAACTTAGTCACCAGTCAAAACCGTATTCCTTTGGTGTCTAATGGCACGGTCGATTTAGAATGTGGCTCCACCACCAATAATAAAGAACGCCAACAACAAGTGGATTTCTCAGTTGGTTTCTTCCAAGTGGGTTCACGTTTACTGACTAAAACCGACTCAGGCATTCAAGATTTTGCCGATTTAAAAGGTAAAAAGTTAGTCACCACCGCAGGCACCACTTCAGAGCGTTATATCCGTCAGCATGAAAAAGAATTAGGTATTGGTGAAGTAATTTCTGCCAAAGACCATGCCGAATCATTCTTAATGCTACAAAATGGTCGTGCAGCAGCTTTTATGATGGATGACATTTTATTGGCAGGTGAAAAATCCAAAGCCAAAGACCCAAATCAATGGGTGATTGTTGGCACGGCGCCTATTCAAGAAATCTATGGTTGTATGGTGCGTAAAGGCGATGTCGGCTTTAAAAAGGTGGTGGATGATGCCATTAAAGCCACTTATGCTTCAGGTCAAATCAATGACATATATAAAACATGGTTTGAGCAACCCATTGCACCCAAAAATATTAATTTAAACTTCCCAATGTCTGATGCCCTCAAAGCCTTAATTGCCAACCCACACGACCGTGATCAATAAGATTGATCCTGCTTAAAGCCAGTTTTTGGCTTTAGGCATAAGGAGAGCCTATGAATTATAGTTGGAATTGGGGCGTATTATGGCAAGCCACTGGTGTAGCTGACACCACCTATTTAGATTGGTTAATTACTGGTTTAGGTTGGCTGTTTGTGATTGCCGTGGTGGCATGGAGCATTGCTTTAGTGTTGGGCAGTGTACTTGGCATTATGCGCACCCTGCCAAGCCAAACGGCACGCGCGATTGGCACAGGCTATGTGACTTTATTTCGCAATGTGCCATTACTGATTCAGTTGTTTATTTGGTTTTATGTGGTGCCAAATTTTTTACCCGATGCAATTCAAACTTGGTGGATCAATGATTTAGGTGCCAATACCACAGCACTGATTTCAGCCAGTGTAGGTTTAGGTTTATTTACCGCAGCAAGGGTCTGTGAACAAGTCCGCACTGGGATTGAAGCCATACCATGCGGTCAAATTAATGCCGGTTATGCTATGGGGTTTTCAACTTTTCAGTTATACCGTTACATTATTTTACCGCAGTCGTTTCGGATGATTTTGCCGCCGTTAAGCTCAGAGCTGACCAATTGCGTTAAAAATACATCCATCGCCTCGTTAGTGGGTGTGGCAGAAATCATTTCACAAATGAAAACCATTAGTGAATACACCCAAAATACCATTGAGATTTATACCTACGTTACCCTGGTGTTTATTGTCATTAATGTCTGCTTGATTCAAGGCATGAATCTACTGGAAAAACGTTTACGTATTCCAGGACTCATGACAGGAGGGTCTAAATAATGGAATGGCTCACTGTTTTTTTCAGCGACTTACAATCCTCCTACCCTGCGCTGTGGCATGGTTTTAGTATCACTTTAAAAGTGTTGGTGTTTGCCACAGTCGGCGGTATTTTAATTGGTACGCTACTGGCTTTAATGCGTTTATCGTCGATTAAAATTTTTAATCTGTTTGCACAAAGCTACGTCAATTTATTTCGCTCTATTCCGCTGCTTTTGGTTTTAATGTGGTTTTATTTTGCCGTACCGTTTATCTATACCGGCATTACCGGCAAATACTTAAACATGGACACTGCTTTGGTATCCAGTATTGTGGCATTTATGCTGTTTGAAGCTGCTTATTTTGCCGAGATTGTACGTGCAGGGATTCAATCCATTCCCAAAGGACAAAGTGCAGCAGCGGCAGCGCTTGGCATGAGCTATAGCCAATCAATGCGTTTTATTATTTTGCCGCAAGCATTTCGCAAAATGACGCCGTTATTATTACAACAAAGTATTATTTTATTTCAAGATTCCACCATGGTCTATGCCATTGGGCTGCTCGATTTCTTTAGAACCACCTATGTCCGTGGTGACCTTATGGCGCTACTGACACAATATATTTTATTTGCCGGTTTGGTGTACTTTAGTTTCAGTCTACTTGCAACATTCTTGGTGAAAAAACTGCAACAAAGGTTACGCGTATGACACAACCCTCAATGATTGATATTCAAAACATCAGTAAATGGTATGGCGACTTTCAAGTTTTAACCGACTGCAACACCCAAATTCGCCAAGGTGAAGTAGTGGTGGTATGCGGTCCTTCAGGTTCAGGTAAATCAACCCTGATTAAAACCGTCAATGGTTTAGAGCCTTTTCAACAAGGCGACATTGTGGTGGATGGTTTAGCTTTAAAAGACCCTAAAACCAATTTAAACCAACTGCGTAGTCGCGTGGGTATGGTGTTTCAACATTTTGAATTATTTCCACATTTAAGTATTCAAGAAAATCTGAGCATTGCGCAAGTCAAAGTCTTAGGTCGCAGTCAAGATGAAGCACTTAAAAAAGGCTTGGCCTATTTAGATCGTGTGGGTTTAAGCCAACATGCCAAAAAATATCCAGCCGAACTCTCAGGCGGTCAACAACAACGTGTGGCGATTGCCCGTGCCCTATGCATGGACCCGATTGCCATGTTATTTGATGAACCTACCTCTGCGCTTGACCCTGAGATGATTAATGAGGTGTTAGACGTTATGGTAGAACTTGCTAAAGATGGTATGACCATGATGTGTGTGACCCATGAAATGGGCTTTGCCCGTCAAGTAGCACATCGCATTATTTTTATGGATCAAGGCAAAATCATTGAAGATTGCTCTAAAGATGAGTTTTTTAATACCCAGCGTAGTGAACGTGCCCAACATTTCTTAGAGAAAATTTTACATTAAGGCTCAAGATGGTACCAAAGTTCAGCCAAATGTTGGATTTTGGCCACCTTGAATGGCTGTATGTTTGCATGAAAACCTTGTAACCACACAGCGCGCATACCGGCTTGTTGTGCGCCGTGTATATCATTCACAGGATGGTCGCCTACAAATACACACTCATGTGCCGCAAGGTCTAAAGCATGTGCCGTATGTAAAAAAATCTCAGCATTGGGTTTGGCAACCCCAACAAGCTCTGAGCTATGCACCACATCAAAATGATCTAAAAAGCCCAAACCTTGTAAAATATTGAGCCGACTTTGATGCTTGCCATTAGAAATCACACCAAGTTTAAAGCCTTGTTGCTTGAGCTGTTGAAGTAAGGCTTGCGCACCCAACATAGGCACAGCACATGTGCCAAAATGTTTAAACCAAAATTGGGTGAGCTCATCTAAATGTGGTGTATGCGTCCATAGCAATTGGTGTTGTAATGCATAAGCCACCGACGCAGCAATACTAGAATGGGTCAGCAATTGTTTTTGAGGATAACCACCTTGATCAATGTGTTTGATAATGGCTGTTATGGCGGTCATTTGATCATGTGCCAAGGACTGAGCATAAGCTTGATGTAAATAGCGACTATACGCCTCTATGCTTAAATCACGATGGGTTAAGGTGTTGTCTAAATCAAATAAAACCGCTCGGATCGCCATACATCATCTACCTTAAAACAAGCCTGAATTTACCATGGTCTTGACTTAAGCTTTAGACTGTTTTTTGCGATCCTTAACACAAAAACAATAAAGGCATCTGATGATGCCTTTATTTCAATCCTTTAGAATTTGTATTCTAAACCCGTACCCAATAATAGCTGTTTATCTTCTTGGCTGGCTTGTTCAATGGTTAAATAACCTGCATGCGCATAGGCTTTTACTTGCTTAGAAAATGCGTAATCGGCACCTGTTAAAATTTGCTGTACTTCATAATCTGCTGTTGCGTCATTAAAGCTCACCACATTTTGACTATATTGTGCTTTAACTGTCCATGCTTGAGCTTGGGGTAATTTGTATTCAGCACCCAATAACCACGCTTGGGCTTGATCAATATTTTTGAGCAATGCATCTTGATCGGCTTTTTCACCTGAATTGTGATCGGCAATTTCAGACACTTGATATAAAGCACGTAACGATACGCCATTGTCCAAATTGACACGCGCAATGGCACGTAAGTTATCTGCAGCTGCAATCACATTACGATCAGCCGTGACTGCACGATCTTGTGCATTTAAAAAACCACGGCTTAAAAAACGGCTTGGCATGGATTGATCATAGGCGACACCTGCAAGCCATGTTGGTTGGCTATAGAGCAACGAAGATGACCAAGAATCACCCAAACCACGACCAGCAACTGCATAACCGCCTTTACTGGCTTTAATACGCTCTTCACCTTCACCGGTAGCCAATTGTACTTTGGCATCTAATTGACCATTGGCAATTTTCATACTGGGTGCTTCATACACCACGCTATTATCAACACGGGTTTCACCCGCCATCATGCCATGAATATCGGCATTGTTTTCAACATAGTTATTAAAGCTATCGACTTGGCTGGAAAGCTGTTTGAGTGGCGTGTCGATCTTACCGAGTTTAATCGCACCTAAGTGCTGATCTTTTAAACCTATAAAAATATTACGCGGTACAAAAGTATCATTGCTACCACTTTGACCATCATCACCATACAAAGTAAATTCGGCTTGATATAAGGCATTTAAACGTGAATTAAGCTTGGCATCGCCTTTTAAACCTAAGAATGAATTATTTGAGCTTAATTCTGTGACATCACGATCACGCCCGTTGGCATTGTCTTCTTTTAAATAGTCGATACTTAAATCAATTTCACCATAAAAGGTCGGTGCTGCCATGCTGGTTGCGCTAAGACTTGAAAGTACCAAGATTGCAGCCAATTTCGCTTTCATGCAAATATTCCTAAATATCAAAGAAGCGCAAATATTACAGTTAAGTGACAAACAACAAAAAGGATTAATTTTTAATTTTGATATATATTTTAATGATTTAGATTGTTTTTTAAGCGCTATAATGTTTTTTCCAGCGATATATTGGATAAAGACTAACAAGCCCTAAACCCAGTAAGAGTATAAAATAATCAACATAACCTAGCGCATCTGCTGCAATACCACTGAGCACATACAACACACCACTCACCGTCGCCATAATCGATACTTGTACGGTAAAATCTGTACCTGCCCATGCCGGACGACTGTAATGCATAATCAAGCTAAGCATGACCACCAACAACATACTGGCCAGTAAATCTTCTATGGCATGTAAGCTATACATTAACCACGGCGCCATACGGTATTGTTGCTCAAGTGCATAAGCCAGCCCGATGTAACCCAACAAGGTGCTTAATTTTAGCCACGATAAAATACACAACGCCCTACTACGGGAGCAATATTTAAGTAATAGAGCACCTAAAGCCGCGCCAAGTAAAGCTGCAACTGCCCCAAGTCCACTAATATATAAACCAATCTGTTGTAGGCTCAGCCCTACATCTACCAACAAGGCTTTAATGATGGCACCGCTTAGCCCATCGACCACTTTAAAACTGAGCAACACCCCAAGCCACGCCCAGAGTTCAGGGCGAATTTTTAGATCACGCAGATAAGCTTTGACATCAAAACGCGATGGGCTTTTTGAGCGATGAGGGGCTAAAGAAGATGGTTGATACAACAGGATGGGCAGCGTGTTGAGCGCAACCAATAGTGCTAAGCCTAAAAATATACTGTGCCATTGCCACACATCAATCAGCCACAGCAACACACCACCACCCACAATAAACCCAAGCCGTGAGCCAATCACTTGTAAGCTACTGCCCCAATGCTGTTGCTGAGCATGCAAGCTGCATACTGCCAAACCATCGGTGGCAATATCTTGACTGGCAGCTGCCATATTCATCACAAACAACACCACAAAAAATACCACCAACAGATTGCCGTGTTGCAACTGATGAATAGGCACATAAGCCAAAATAATCAGGCTAATACACAGCAACAGCTGTAAGCCTATAATCCACTGTCGGTACTGCCCAACGCGATCAATCATAGGTGCCCACAGCACTTTAATTGACCATGGCAGCATTAACAGTCCAAAGCCACCAATGTGTGCAAGTGACAGCCCTTCATGGCGCAAAATCACCGGTAAAGCATGGGTCATAAAACCCACCGGCAAACCTTGCGCCCAATACAATGAAAACAACAACACATAAATAGATGGCATACGTTTAAAAACTAGGCATTAGGTGCAAAGGCACATTTTGCCGCTATATTTTTTAGCTGAAAAGCCTAAAATATAAAGGTTGTAAATCAAGCAAGGATTTTGCATGTCCAGATTGCCGGTTTTGCCTGATTTAGTGCCAAGACGTGATGGCAGTTTCAGTCAAAAGTTTTTTAAGCAATTGTATTTAGCCCAAGGCTGGCAATTTAAAGGAGAATTTCCCAATCTTGCCAAAGCGGTTGCCATTGTTCTGCCACATACCTCTAATCTTGATGGTTGGTATGGCTTTAACTTTGTGGTGGCGATGGATTTAAAAATTCAGATCTTTGCCAAAGCGAGCCTCTTTAACACCCCGCTTAAGCCCTTGCTCAATTGGCTTGATGTTATTCCTGTACAACGCCATGCTGCACAAGGCTTGACCCAGCAAATCATTGCAGAGATTCAAAAACGCGAGCAAATTTGGGTGGGTATGACCCCAGAAGGCACCAGACACAATGCCACAGACTTTAAACGCGGCTTTTATCATATTGCCTTGGGCGCTCAAGTGCCGATTGTGATGTTTGCAATGGACTATGCCAACAAAACCATTTATTGCTTAGGTACATATTGCCCAACTGGTGATTATGAGGCTGATTTAGAAAAAATTTTAGCTTTATATGCAGGTAAAATTTCTGCCAAACATCCGCAACGCTTGGCGAAACCCTTGCAAAAGCACTAAAGAGCATCTTCAATCAAAGCGCATGATGGCGCTTTTTTTGCTTTCAATAGGCATTAAATTTTGAGCACATGTATGCCTATGCTACAGTCAAATCTTCCTCCCATGTAGGAGATACATATGTTGATCCTTGAGCCTTGGCATTGGTTTGCCTTAGGTATTTTACTCATTTTAGCCGAGCTGATCTTGCCGTCTTTTGCCGCCCTTTGGTTTGGTGTAGCCGCCATTTTGGTCAGCTTGATTTATTGGTTAGTGCCCAGTTTAAGTCCAAGCTTGCAACTGATTTTATGGATTATTTTTTCAGTGAGCGCCACTTTTGCATGGTTTAGATGGATCAAACCGTTGTCCATTGACAAAACCAAAGCCGGCTTATCGCGCGAAGCAACCATTGGTCAAGTGGGCATGGTGATCGAAACGCATTTAAGCCACGAACATATCAAAGTACGTTTTGCTGTGCCGGTATTAGGCGCCGATGAATGGCAATGTCGCAGCACTCATCCTGTTACAGTGGGCGAGCGGGTTCGCGTCATCGATATTTTAGGCAATGACCTCTTGATTGAACCCCATAACATACAACAACGAGATTAAATGACATGTCGATTACCACGATTATTGTTTTTATTTTATTGGCTTTTGTCGCCGTTACCATTTTTAAAGGGGTACGCATTGTACCGCAAGGTTATAAATGGATCGTACAGCGCCTAGGTAAATACCACACCACCTTACAACCGGGCTTAAACTTTGTCATTCCTTATGTAGATGAAGTGGCGTATAAAGTCACCACCAAAGATATTGTGTTAGATATTCCATCACAAGAAGTGATTACCCGTGATAACGCGGTCTTGCTCATGAATGCTGTGGCGTATATTAATTTAACCACACCTGAAAAAGCCGTATATGGCATTGAAAACTATTCATGGGCGATTCAAAACATGGTGCAAACGTCACTGCGTTCAATTGTGGGTGAAATGGATCTCGATGATGCCTTGTCTTCGCGTGATCATATTAAAGCCAAGCTGAAAGCCGCCATTTCCGATGATATTTCTGATTGGGGCATTACCTTAAAAACGGTCGAAATTCAGGATATTAAACCATCACACACCATGCAAACCGCGATGGAAGAACAAGCTGCGGCAGAACGTCAACGTCGTGCTACAGTCACCAAAGCCGATGGTGAAAAACAAGCGGCAATTTTAGAAGCAGACGGTCGTTTAGAAGCGTCACGCCGTGATGCAGAAGCACAAGTGGTATTGGCCCAAGCCTCGCAAAAAGCCATTGAAATGGTGTCATCGGCTGTAGGTGACAAGGAAATTCCTGTGGCCTATTTATTGGGTGAGCAATATGTCAAAGCCATGCAAGATATGGCCAAATCCAACAATGCCAAAACTGTGGTGTTACCTGCTGACATCCTCAGCACCATTCGCGGCGTGATGGGACAAAATCGTTAAATTTGAGTTTAATCAACAACATGCTGTTTATAAAAAATACAACTGCTGTCGCGTTTGTTAAAAACACAGCAGTTGATAAAAAAGTATGGTTAAATTTCGCCTTTGTTTTTTCAACAACTTTAAATTTGTGGTCAGGAATATAGCAAAGTCGTGGCAGATTCAGTCATGGCTTTGTTCAACTGTCCAATTTGAATATGGATGATGTATGAGCTCCCTGAATCCCACGCTGATTACGTTTTTATTTTATATTGTCGCCATGGTGGCGATTGGCTTTATGGCTTATCGTGCCACCGCTAACTTCTCTGACTATATTTTAGGTGGTCGTCGCTTAGGTAGTTTTGTGACTGCTCTTTCGGCGGGTGCTTCAGACATGAGCGGTTGGTTATTAATGGGTTTACCCGGTGCCATTTATCTGTCTGGTCTGTCTGAAATGTGGATCGCGATTGGTCTGATTATTGGTGCATGGCTCAACTGGTTACTCGTCGCAGGGCGTTTACGTGTGCATACCGAAGTTCAGCATAATGCCCTGACCTTGCCGGATTATTTTTCTAATCGTTTTAACGATCAAAAGAAAATTTTGCGTATTGTTTCGGCATTTGTCATCTTAATTTTCTTTGCTATTTACTGTGCATCTGGCATGGTGGCAGGCGCGCGTTTATTTGAAAGCATGTTTGACATGTCGTATACCACTGCGCTTTGGATCAGTGCCATTGCCACCATCAGTTATGTATTTATTGGTGGATTCTTGGCGGTGTCTTGGACAGATACTTTTCAAGCCGGCTTAATGATTTTTGCTTTAATTTTAACGCCTGTTGTGACACTCATGACCTTCTCGGATATGTCACAAGTGACCTTGGCACTTGAAGCGGCACGCCCACAAGCCACCAATTTAGTGGGTGATTTAGGTGTGGTCGCAATTTTATCGTTACTGGCATGGGGTTTAGGTTACTTTGGGCAACCACATATTTTAGTACGCTTTATGGCAGCCGATTCAGTCAAATCCATTCCAAATGCACGTCGTATTGGTATGACATGGATGATCTTATGTCTAGGCGGTGCAGTTGCTGCCGGCTTCTTTGGTATTGCCTATTTTGAAGCCAACCCTGCTATGGCAAGTGTGGTCAATGCCAACCCTGAAACCGTGTTTATGGAACTGACCAAAATTTTGTTTAATCCATGGGTGGCAGGTATTGTTTTGGCAGCAATTTTAGCAGCTGTGATGAGTACGTTAAGTTGTCAACTTTTGGTGTGTTCAAGTACTTTAACCGAAGATTTTTACAAGTCATTATTACGCAAAAATGCCAGCCAAAATGAATTGGTGTGGGTGGGTCGTATTATGGTGTTACTGATTGCCTTACTTGCCATTTGGATGGCGGGCAACCCAGAATCTAAAGTACTCGGTTTGGTTGCTTATGCATGGGCAGGTTTTGGCGCAGCATTTGGCCCTTTAATTATTTTGTCGTTGTTCTGGCGTCGTATGACCTTAAACGGTGCTTTGGCCGGTATGCTGGTAGGTGCGCTCATGGTGATTGTATGGAAAAATGTATGGGGTGATACAGGCATTTATGAAATCATTCCGGGCTTTATCTGTTCAGCGATTGCCATTATTGTGGTGAGTTTATTGGGTAAACAACCCAATGCTGAGGTTACTGATCGTTTTGATGAAGCTGACCGTGTCTATAAAGAAGCCACCAAATAATTTAGCCTCAACAAAAAGCCCGCAATTTGCGGGCTTTTTTTATTTCTTTTTAGTTGGGCGCCCAGGTGGCCACGTCATTACAAAACGCGCCCCACCCAAACGTGGACTTTCATCAATACGAATCTCGCCGCCAAACCAATAGGCAATCCGGCTCACAATGGATAAACCTAAACCATAACCGCCTGATGCACGGGTACGACTATCATCTAAACGGGCAAAGGCTTCAAACACCCGTTCGCGCTCCTCAAGAGGAATGCCCGGCCCATCATCTTCAACACAAATATACGCCATGCCATCTGCGTTTAAGCCACCACTCATAATGACTTGAGTCTCGGCGTAGCGCACGGCATTGCCGACTAAATTTTGAATCACGCGATGTAAATAACGTCGTTCGGTTTCCACTTCCAAACCAATTGGGGGGGCAATTAATTCCAGCACTTTGCCAGTTTTTAAAGCTTCGGTTTCAATTAAAACTTGGTCAAGCACTTCAAATAAAGATACTTGTTCAAAATCTAAAGACGGCATGCCTTGTTCAAGCTTGGCATAAGTCATGATTTCATCAATTAAGGTATTGAGTGCTTCAATATCTTTATCAATCATGTCCATTTGTTGCACACGATAGTCGTAGTCGTCTTCATCAACCAACATCTCTAAAGCAAAACGAATACGTGCTACAGGAGTACGCAACTCATGCGATACCGCACGCATTAACTCACGTTGTGCTTCAATTAAACGTTGGATATGTTCAGCCATGTTGTTATAACTGGTGGCTAAATTGGCAAGCTCATCGGTACCATCAACCGGTAAACGCACCGATAAATCACCACCTTGCATTTGATCTAAAGCCCGATTGACTTCACGTAGCTTGGCTTGCATTGGAATCATTAAGCCATACACCCCTAAACTTAAAATAAATAAGCTCAGTAAAGTAATACCAGCTGCTAATTCAAATGGCATCCAATTAAATAAAGGCACAGAACCAATCACAATCGCTTGACTAGGATCACGCTCAAGTGGGCTAATAATGGAAATGGTGGTACCACGAATCGAAGCATTGTCACGGTATAAAATAATCCCGTTGCCCAAACGCAAACGACTCAGTTGTTCAGAATCTAGATCTAAATCGCGGATACTTTGAATGGTGACAGGATAGGAAAAATGCTGTTGAATATTGGCTAAATATTTGGCTTCTTGACCTGAGTAGTACGCCAAATAATCTTGAATAAACACCGGCAAAAATTTCATTTGCTGTTCAGTGATTTCTTCAATTTGTGCGTACAAGTAATGCTGTGGGTCATTTTTAATGCCCATTACCACATAAGCTACGCCATTTTCTGCTTCATAGCGCACCACCGCTTTTTGCTGCTCAATGCGGCGCAGTTCGGCACGCGACAAGGCAACTTGGTCGGCACCTACATAAAAAATTGGAATGCCCAATAAACTCGAAGCATCTGATATCCAATCTTCTTTTTGTTGCCGATTCGGTTGCCGTGCAATTCCCTCGCTTATGATATAGGCCATACCATCGGTGAGCGATTCACGATATTCTTGCGCACGTTGATAGTTGATCATTTGGGTGAGGATATAACCTGAACAGGCCACCAACACCATCAAAATCAAAAGTCCTGCATAAATGCGCAAAAAAATACTGTGTTTAAACACCAAATAGTCGTCCTACATCAAAAGTGGCGTGAAAAGCTTACATGCCGTTGGTTTCTTTGACAAACAAGTAACCTTTACTGCGTACTGTCTTAATACGTTTTGGATTTTCAGGATCATCGCCAATTTTTGGACGAATACGAGAAATACGCACATCAATTGAACGGTCTTGACCATCATATTCAATGCCACGTAAACGCTCAAAAATGTCTTCACGCGATAAAATACGACCGGCATTAGACGCCAACAACCACAATAAGTCATACTCAGCGCTGGTAAAGTCTACCAAGTTGCCGTTTAAAGTCACTGAGCGACCGCCGTTATCAATCACTAAATCGTCAAATTCAATACGCTGTGCCACTTCGTCTTCAGCAACTTTATCGGTACGACGCAATAAAGCACGAATACGCGCCAATAACACACGCGGTTGCACAGGTTTTGCCACGTAATCGTCAGCACCCATTTCTAGACCCAACACTTGGTCCATATCTTCGGTACGTGCAGTGAGCATTAAAATCGGTTGATGAAAATGCGGACGCACCTCTCGGCAAATGGTTAAACCATCCGCACCCGGTAACATCACATCAAGCACCACCAAATCAGGTTGCTCAGCAATAATACGACGGATGGCGCGATTACCGTCGGTTTCTACCCCAACTTCTAGACCATTACGAATCAAATACTCTTGCGTTAAACGTGCAAGACGTTCGTCATCTTCAACAATTAAAATTTTAGGTAACTTTTCTTCTTGGCTCATGCATAATGCCCCTTTATTAACTTGACGTATCCTTTAAAAATCCAATAGATACGTTTCAATATATCTTGCAATATACACACGTTTACATTGTAAACAAGATGCTATTCACCAAACTGATACATCAAAGTAGCAATTTGTTATATTTTGACGAGCGATGGTAGATAGATTGCTCTTTGCATGAATGACTATATTTTCGCCATGTTATTTTTTAAGCACAAATTGTCTATTTTTTACCTAACAACAATTAAATCTGTGACTTTTTGAGTGTTCCTCAACTTTAGCTATATGCTCTTTTGCCAAGCTTTGCTATGCTATGCCTTATGGGGCAAGGCTTAGCAATTGAGTCTGCCTTTTTTTATTTTTTGGCAGAAGTTGAATTCAAAAATTTTTCTAAAATGTCAATATTGATCTACTACGGATTTTCCCGTATCTTGTGCCCAATCCTACTTTAAACCACTAAGTCTTGTGTTTTTTTACAAACGCTATGGGTAAGTCTTGCCTATTTTAGCCGTGTAAAACCCATACAAACTTATTGGTTAATAAACCAATAAAGAGTTGATGCAATGAGCGTAACCACAGCGACCCCCGGTCAACTTCAAGTGATTAAACGCACTGGTGAAGTTGCCGCTTTTGATGCTGAAAAGATTTCAGTTGCCATTGGCAAAGCATTTTTGGCTGTTGAAGGCCAACCAAGTGCTGAATCTAGCCGTATTCATGATCGTATCGCGCAATTGACCGATATGGTGCTCAATACCTTCAAACGTCGTTTACCATCAGGTGGCACGATCCACATTGAAGAGATTCAAGATCAAGTTGAATTGGCACTGATGCGTACAGGCGAACAAAAAGTGGCGCGTGCTTACGTAATTTATCGCGAACAACGTGCAGAAGCGCGTAAAGCGACCCATGCTCATCATCATCCAACCTTACAAATTTTAGGTCAAAACGGTCAGTTAACACCGCTTGATTTAAGTGAATTAACCGCGACGATTGCAACTGCTGCTGAAGGCTTAGAAGGCATTGATGTTCAAGCAATTGTAGATGAAACCGTGAAGAACTTATACAACGGGGTAAAAGCAACTGACATCTCAACCACAATGATGATGGCAACCCGTACCCGTATTGAACAAGAACCAAACTACACTTACGTGACTGCACGTTTACTACGTGACAACTTGGTAGCAACTGGTCTTGAGTTCTTAGATTTACCAAGCAATACAGCTGAAGGTGATGCTTTAGAGACTTTCTTAAAGAAGGGTATCGAGCTTGACCTTTTATCTCCAGAATTATTGAACTTTGACCTTGTAAAATTGGCAGCTGCGATCAAACCAGAACGCTCAAACCAATTTACTTATTTAGGTCTACAAACTTTATTTGACCGTTACTTCATCCACTCAGATGGCGTACGTTTTGAATTACCGCAATTGTTCTTTATGCGTGTGTCGATGGGCTTAAGCTTAAACGAACAAAACCGTGAAGAACGTGCGATTGAGTTCTATAACTTACTCTCTAGCTTTGATTACATGGCGTCTACACCAACCTTGTTTAACTCAGGTACGCTACGTCCACAGTTATCAAGCTGCTACTTAACCACCATTGCCGATGATCTTTACAACATTTATGGCGCAATGCGTGATAACGCGATGTTGTCAAAATGGGCAGGCGGTTTAGGTAACGACTGGACACCAGTACGTGCTTTAAACTCGTATATCAAAGGCACCAATGGTAAATCACAAGGTGTGGTACCGTTCTTAAAAGTGGCGAATGATACCGCAGTTGCCGTGAACCAAGGTGGTAAGCGTAAAGGTGCAGTATGTGCATACCTTGAAACTTGGCACTTAGACATTGAAGAATTCTTAGAGCTTCGTAAAAACACCGGTGATGACCGTCGTCGTACCCATGACATGAACACAGCCAACTGGGTTCCTGACTTGTTTATGCAGCGTGTCATTGAAGACAAAGAATGGACACTGTTCACACCGTCTGAAACACCAGATTTGCATGATTTGACTGGTTTAGAATTTGCTGAGCGTTATGCTCACTACGAAGGCATTGCTAAAGAAAGCAACATGCTACATAAAGTCATTCGTGCGAAAGACTTATGGCGCAAAATGTTGTCGATGCTGTTTGAAACAGGTCATCCGTGGATCACGTTTAAAGACGTATGTAACTTACGTTCGCCACAACAACACGTAGGCGTGGTGCATTCATCAAACTTGTGTACTGAAATTACCTTAAACACCAACCAAGACGAAATCGCGGTATGTAACTTAGGTTCAATTAACTTAGTACAACACGTTCAAGGTGGTGTGCTCGATCGCGAAAAATTAGCACGTACTGTAAAAACAGCAGTGCGTATGCTTGATAACGTGATTGACATTAACTACTACGCTGTACCACAAGCGCGTAATTCAAACTTAAAACACCGTCCTGTCGGTATGGGTATCATGGGCTTCCAAGATGCATTGTACGAGATGGGTATGGCGTATGGTTCTGATGCGGCTGTGAACTTTGCCGATGAATCAATGGAAGTGATTTCGTACTACGCGATTCAAACCTCTAGCGATTTAGCGCTTGAACGTGGTACTTATGAAACTTTCAAAGGTTCATTATGGGATCAAGGTATTTTACCAATTGACTCATTAAACCTTGTGGCAAAAACACGTCCTGAAGGCATGTTTGAAGTTGACCGTACACAACGTTTGGACTGGGATACTTTACGTAGCAAAGTTCAAAAAGACGGTATGCGTAACTCAAACGTAATGGCGATTGCACCAACAGCTACCATTTCTAACATTTGTGGCGTGTCGCAATCGATTGAACCTACTTTCCAAAACTTATATGTGAAATCAAACCTGTCTGGTGAATTCACAGTGATCAACCCGTACTTAGTCCGTGCGTTAAAAGATCGCGGTCTTTGGGATTCGGTGATGGTGAATGACCTTAAACACTTTGAAGGTTCGGTACAGAAAATTTCTCGTATCCCTGAAGAGTTAAAAGCGATCTTTGCGACAGCGTTTGAAGTTGAGCCACGTTGGATTGTAGATGCAGCATCGCGTCGTCAAAAATGGATTGATCAAGCGCAATCTCTTAACCTTTACATCTCAGGTGCAAACGGTAAGAAACTTGACATTACCTATAAAATGGCGTGGTTACGTGGTCTTAAAACCACTTACTACCTACGTGCTTTAGGTGCAACTTCTGCTGAGAAATCGACGATTAATACCGGCGCGTTAAACGCTGTAAAATCAACGATTGCTCCAACAGCTGCACCTGTAGAAGCTAAACCTGCTGCGGCAGAAGAAGATGGTTTTGCGCAAGCAGCACCAGTACCACAAGCATGTTCAATTGATAATCCTGATTGTGAGGCTTGTCAGTAATGGAAAAAACATCTATGGGTTTAGTGATTATGTTTACAATCTCTATGATAGTTCTAGTTGGACTAATTAAGTTCTAGTCTTATCAAAAGAACATTAGCCTCTTAAGTGAGGCTTTTGTTCAACCTATAGATAATTCATTTAAGCTAAAAAAGGAAATTTTCATGGAAACAATGACCCCAAACTATATGTTAGGACTTGCTGCCCTGATTATTTCCTTTGCTATTTTGTTTTATGTTCCTGTGGCTTACTTTTTACTAAAGGTTCGAAAAAATAAAAAAATTAAGTAAGGTGATCAATTTTTCTTGATCAAATAATCTACAACATAATCATTTTTAAACTGTCTTCATTCTTCAGCTAAATACCAATTTCACCAACCTAAAAAAGGGTGAGCTTTGGCATATCTATGCAATATAAATAGATGATTTTTTTACAATTATTATTTATATTAAAAACAAACATCTAAATAATCTTAGAGCATCTTTTAGCCTCAATACACATTTTTGGACTATCAAATTTAGCCCTTTCTGACTACAATATGCGGCAAATTTCAAAACTTTCTATATACCTAAATTATTCGCATCCTTTCTTATGAGTGACTTCCTTCTTCCATTTGAGGAAAGTAGATCAATCAAGAAGAAATCATATTAATGCAAAATATTAGGCGTATAGTCATGACATCTTCTTTGTTGATGATGTCTAAACCAGATACAAAGCAACGAAGAGAAACACTATGTCTATCCTAAGCTGGGACGATTTCGAAGATGATTCGCAAAAATCGGCTGCACCTGAACAGCAGCCTACGCCCGTCGAACCGCAAAAAGCGGCTGATTCGCAAGTGGTATCTCATACAGAGCAGCCACAGAAGAATGTGGCAGCACCACAACCCACTACAACCTATCGTGGAGCCGCAGCAGATTCAACCGATCCGCTGGCAAGAGCATCTCACGCTCTAAATAACTTAGACGCAACACCGGGTCTTGAAGAACTTGAGATGGGTGCGCAGCGTGTTCAAGTTGATGATAAAGCCATGATCAACTGTCGTGCTGACTTAAACCAATTGGTTCCATTTAAATACGAATGGGCGTGGCAAAAATATCTAGATGGTTGTGCTAACCACTGGATGCCACAAGAAGTCAACATGAACCACGACATCGCCTTGTGGAAATCAGAAGACGGCTTAACTGAAGATGAACGTACTATTGTAATGCGCTCATTGGGCTTTTTCTCGACTGCCGATTCTTTGGTTGCCAACAACTTGGTACTTGCCATCTATCGTCACATTACTAACCCTGAATGTCGTCAATACTTATTGCGTCAAGCATTTGAAGAAGCAATTCATACCCATGCTTACCAATACTGTATCGAATCTTTAGGGATGGATGAAGGTGAAGTATTTAACATGTACCGCGAAGTGCCATCGGTGGCACGTAAAGCGGCATGGGGCTTAAAGTATACCCAATCTTTAACTGATCCGACCTTTAAAACAGGTACACCTGAAAACGATCAAATTTTGCTACGTAACTTGATTGCATTTTACTGTGTGTTAGAAGGGATCTTCTTCTACTGTGGTTTTAGCCAAATCTTGTCGATGGGTCGTCGTAACAAGATGAATGGTGTTGCTGAGCAATTCCAATACATCTTACGTGATGAATCAATGCACTTGAACTTTGGTATCGACATGATTAACCAAATCAAGAATGAAAACCCACAGTTATGGACAGCTGAATTCCAACAAGAAATCATTCAAATGATTCTTGAAGGTACCATGCTTGAAATTGAATATGCCAAAGACACCATGCCACGCGGCGTGTTGGGCATGAACGCTGCAATGATGGAAGAATACTTAAAATTCATTGCAAACCGTCGTTTGGCTCAATTGGGTTTACCTGAACAATTTGTGGGCGTCACCAATCCATTCCAATGGATGTCTGAAATGATGGACTTACGTAAAGAGAAAAACTTCTTTGAAACACGCGTAACCGATTATCAAACGGGTGGTGCGTTAAGCTGGTAACAGTTTAAGCCGAAAAAATCCTGCCTTAATGGCGGGATTTTTTTAACGTAAATTAAAACTGGCACGAATGCGATCTAGTAACACGCGCTGTGAATCTGAGATATTTGCACCCTTACGTATTAATAATTGTGTTTTAGCTTGTTGAAAAGTGATTGAATCAATTTCAAGTACATCGACCTGCCCTGCTTCAACCGCAGTACCAATATCAGCATAACGCATTGCAGAAATGCCATGCCCTGCAATCACATAATTTTTAAGTGCTGTAATGGAGTTTGTAGTTAAAGCTATATTTAAAGAGATGTTTAAACGCAGCAATTCGGCATCTAAAAGTTGCCGAAAACCATGCCCTACCGACATCACAGCAAATTTATATTGCAGCGTTTCTGCCAAGGATACAGCACGGTTTTGCATAGTTAAAACATGCCCTTTAGGTACTGCTAAAATAAAAGGTTCTTCGCGTTCTGCAATCACTTTAATTTCAGGGTGCAGTGGCGGATTATATGCCAAGCCAATATGGGCTAAGCCTTCACTAATCTGCCGAATAACATCATGTACGCCCATCAACTCCAACTGTAATTGCACATCAGGATACGCCGCATGCATGTGTTTAAGTACGTCATAAATTAAATCTTGTAAGTAACTTTCACTTGAAACCAAATTCACTTTGGCCAATTGCGCAGATTGAAGTTGTGCTAATTGATCAAACAAAGCCAACTCACGTTTCTGATTTTCCTCAAAATATTCTAATACCACATACGCAGCTTCGGTGGGTACCACATTACGACCACGGCGCTCAAACAGTTGTGTTTTTAATTCAGCTTCAAATAATTGGATTTGTCGGCTAATTGCAGATTGTTCGATGTTGAGTAAATCTGCGGTCTTGCGAATCGAGCCTAATAGCATCACGTTATAAAAATAACGCAGTCTTTTTTCATTGATACCCACTAAGGGTAAGGTCTGTTTTGACATAGTTTTGTATTTATTATTGATGCTTTTAAAGCATCATTATTAATAAAACCCTGCCTTGTTATCAAGTGCTCAAGCTGCCTAAACTCGTTACAAAGCAAAAATAAGAATTAAGCCACAGGAGTTTGTTCATGAAAGAACAAAAAATTGACAGGATGTATCAAAAAATTAGTTGGCGTTTATTGCCATTTTTATTGTTGTGCTATTTCTTCGCTTATCTAGACCGTATTAACATTGGTTTTGCCAAACTGCAAATGCAGCAGGATTTAGGTTTTAGTGATGCAATTTATGGCATGGCTGCCGGTATTTTCTTTTTAGGTTATGTCATTTTTGAAGTCCCTACCAATTTATATTTTAATAAAGTAGGTGCACGTAAAACCTTTATGCGCATTATGGTGCTGTGGGGAATCACCTCTATGTCCATGTTGTTTGTGACCACGCCCACCATGTTTTATGTGTTGCGTTTCTTACTTGGAGTGTTTGAAGCTGGTTTTGCACCAGGTTTAATTTTTTACCTTACCTATTGGTATTCAGGTGCACGTATGGCGCGTGTTATGGCTATTGTCATGTTAGCAGCACCACTTGGAGGCATGTTAGGTGCACCGTTATCCACACAAATTATGACCCATATGCATAACATCTATCATATGGCAGGTTGGCAATGGCTATTTTTACTGGAAGGTTTTCCAACCGTCTTATTAGGCATCATGGCTTATTTTTATTTGGTCGATCATCCACAAGATGCTAAATGGTTAAGCCAAGATGAGAAAAAGCTGCTCCAAGAAGAGATTCAACACCATCAGGCTCAACAGACCCATAAAGGCTTTAAAAGCGTACTTAAAGATCCATGGATTTATTTCATGGCTTTAGGATATTTCAGCATTATCAGCGGGATTTATGCTGTGGGCTTTTGGTTGCCGTCATTACTCAAAACGAGCGGCATTCAAAGTCTAACCATGATTGGTTGGCTGGTTGCAATCCCCTATTTACTCAGCGCCATTATGATGAATATCTTTGCCCGTCGCTCTGATCGTTATCAAGAACGTAAATGGCACAGTATTTTACCAACCTTATTTGCCGGTGTGTGTTTATCGGTGTCAGTCATAAGCGGCAATTTTATCTTGTCTTTTATTGCCATTTGTTTTGCTACAGGTTTTATGTTTGTGGGTTATACCATTTTTTGGTCTATTCCTTCTCAATACTTAAGCGGCACTGCTGCTGCAGGCGGTATTGCACTGATCAATAGTATTGGTCTTATGGGTGGTTTTGTCAGCCCAAATATTATGGCCTTTGCCCAAAGCAGCACTCACTCCTTGGTCGCAGGTTGGATCGCTATTGCTGTACTGCTTGGCTTTGGTTCTCTTTTGCTTTGGTATGCCTTCCATTTAAAAAAAGCATGTCACCCCCTGAACACTCTTCGTGCTACTTCATAAGGATAATAAAATGCCAATCATTGCAATTGCTGGTTTTCAGCATGAAACCAATACTTTCGCCCCAAGCCTTGCCCGCTATGAAGATTTTATTCATGGAGGAGGTTTTCCCGGACTTACCCGTGGTCAAGCACTGTTAAAATTTTCCAATCAAAATATTCCAATAGGAGGTTTTATCCACACTGCACAACAGTTAGGTTATCAGCTACACCCAATTCTTTGGGCAGGTGCATCTCCTTCAGCTCATGTTGAGCAACACACTTACGAGAAAATCTGTAATGAAATTTTAGATGGGCTTAGGGCACAGCCTGTTGATGCGATTTATTTAGATTTACATGGTGCAATGGTCGCAGAACATCTAGATGATGGCGAAGGAGAATTACTACAACGCATTCGTGCTTTGGTAGGACAAGATATACCCATTGTGACCAGTTTGGATTTTCATGCCAATGTCACTCAGCTTATGTTTAAACACAGTACCGCAATGTTGGCTTATCGCACCTATCCACATATTGATATGGCTGAAACTGGAGCACGCTGTGCACAGGTATTACATGATATCTTACAAGGTCAGAAACTCTATAAACACTATTATAAACTGCCATTTTTAATTGCATTAAATGCTCAATGCACTGATTTAGAACCTGCTAAAAGCACCTTTGCCCATTTAAAAGCACTAGAACAACAAAGTGGTGTTTTGCTAAATTTTACTCCCGGTTTTCCTGCGGCAGACTTTTCAGAATGCGGGGCGACACTTTGGGCTTATAGTGCTGATATAGGTTCATTACAACAAGTGATGCAGCAATATCAAACCCAATTGCTTGCAGATGAAGCGAAATGGCATATGGATTTTTTACAACCTGAGGCCGCTATTCGTGAGGCAGAATATTTATTTGATATCCATAAAAAACCGATTATTATTGCAGATACACAAGATAATCCCGGTGCTGGTGGTGACTCAAATACCACAGGTATGTTGCATGCCTTAGTCAAAGCCAAAGCGCAACGAGCCTTAGTGGGTTTAATTTGCGATGCAAAGACTGTGCAGGCAACCAATCAACTTCAACTTGGCGATCATTTCTATGCACAGCTCGGTGGCACAACCCATGGCGACCCAGCACTTTGCGGTGAGTTTGTATTAAAGGCACGCCATGTAGGTCAATTCAATTATCAAGGACCCATGATGCATGGCGTTGCTGTAGATATTGGTCAAAGTATTTTAGTATCTTATCAAGGCATTGATATTGCTGTAAGTTCCTATAAAGCACAACTGTTAGACAGAGTGATGTTTAAAATTTTTAACATCCTGCCTGAAGATTATCGATTGATTGTGGTTAAAAGCTCGGTACATTTTCGTGCAGACTTTACCGACATGAGTGGCGCAATCTTAGTCGCCAAAGCACAAGGCCCTATGCTAGCTGATCCTCGTGATTTAAATTGGCAAAATATTAATCCTGAAATACGTTTAGCCCCACTTTCTGCAAGTTTAAAATCATCAGCTTAAATCAAAAATTAGCCTATTTGGAGAAATAGGCTAAACATTTATTAGCATTATTTGTATATATTTAAGCATAAAAAAAGGCTTGATCCCTTTAGAATCAAGCCTTTTTGCCTTATATAACGCTATATTTTGTTATATTCAGCTAGGTATTTGGTGGAGGTGGCGGGAGTTGAACCCGCGTCCGCCAGCACTACGCTCGAGAATACTACATGCTTAGATATCGTCTATTGTTTTAACCCTTTGCGACCCGACGAACAGGATGCTCAGGCGATCCTCTAAATTTAGTACAAAGCCCCGAGGCGTGGCTTTAATACGGACTTGTGTGCGTGCGCTTCAGTCGGACTCTCTAACCACAAGTATTCGGAGAGGCGGACAAGCTGCCCTTAGGCAGCTAGAGCGTATGATTCGTCGTTTGCGACTAAAAAATGCAAATTTGATTTACGAGAGAAAATGCGCTCTCGGCATGCATCTATGAGTTTCATCACCAGCGTCGAAGCCAGAAACACCCCCAAAGTACGGGCTAATCATAGCATAACTTTCAACGATTACGAGGCTATTTACGAAGAATTTCATGTGACTTTCTGCGTTTGATTGATAAATTAGGTTAATATTTTGACTTTCAAGCACTCTATTATAAAAATATGCGCTATTTACTCGCTTTAGATCAAGGCACAACCTCAAGCCGTGCCATCATTTTTAATCAAAAAGGTGAAATCCAAGCCACGGCGCAGCGTGAAACCCAAATAGCAACCCCACATTCAGGTTGGGTAGAACAAGATGCCCATGAAATTTGGAGCAACCAATTGGGCGTAGTACAACAAGCCCTTGCCGCGGCAGGCTTGCTTGCCAAAGATATTGCCGCATTGGGTTTAACCAATCAAAGAGAAACGACAGTGGTGTGGGACAAACGCACAGGACGTGCCCTAGCACCTGCTATTATTTGGCAAGATCGCAGAGCAAGTAGATGGTGCCAAACCCTGATTGAGCAAGGCTTAAGTCCTAAAATCTTTGCCAGCACAGGGCTGCGTATTGACCCTTATTTTAGTGCAGGCAAATTGGTGTGGTTGCTAGAGCATGTGTCTGGTTTACGCCAACTTGCCGAGCAAGGCCATGCCGCTTTTGGCACCATAGACAGTTGGCTGCTGTGGAATTTAACCCAAGGTGCTGAACATGTGATTGAAGCCAGTAATGCTTCACGTACCATGCTAATGAATTTACAGCATCAAACATGGGATCAAGGGCTACTTGAGCACTTTAATATTCCACAGAAAATTCTACCACGTATTATTCAATCAGATGACTATATTGCAGATACAGCACCGGGCTTATTGGGTGCACGTATTCCAATTACTGGTGTCTTAGGTGATCAACATGCCGCCCTGTTTGGTCAAGCCTGCTTTAAAGCAGGTACTGCCAAAAACACCTATGGCACGGGCTGCTTTATGCTGTTTAATACCGGATACCAAATTCAGCTCAGTGACAATCAATTACTATCCACCTTAGCATGGCACGCGCAAAACCAAGCCACTTATGCCCTAGAAGGCAGTGTTTTTATGGCAGGCGCAATTGTGCAATGGCTACGCGATGGTTTAGGAATTTTACAACACAGCCACGATATAGAAAAACTTGCCGCTCAAGTCAGCGATACCGAAGGCGTGGTATTGGTGCCTGCCTTTACTGGGCTTGGCGCACCGCATTGGGACAGTGAAGCACGCGCTTTACTATGTGGTATGTCTCGTGGCACCACCAAACACCATATTGCACGTGCTGCTTTAGAAGCGATTGCCTTTCAAGTGGCAGACGTTTTAAGCGCCATGCAATCTGACGTTGGTCAAGGCTTAACCGAGCTACGCGTAGATGGTGGAGCAAGCCAAAATAATATGCTGATGCAATTTCAAGCCGATATTTTAAATGTCCCCGTCCTGCGTCCTAAAATGCTCGAATCTACCGCATGGGGCGCAGCAGCCATGGCAGGTTTAAAAGTGGGCGTATTTGATTGTTTAGACGATATTGCGGCGTGTTGGCAACTTGATCGGGCTTTTGAACCCAACATGCAAGCCGCCGAGCGTGAAGCACATTTAGCCAAATGGCATGCTGCGCTACAACGCGCTAAATCAAATAACGAACCTCTCACCTAACCTTATACGTTCATAGTGTTATACACAGGATCAAATGAAAAATCTTCTATTTTAATTTTTTCATTATCAAGGGCTATAATTAAAAAAAAGAGGAGATCATGATAATGAAAACATCCAACTCCCTTAAATTGAGCCAGATCATCACTCATAATTGTAAGATTCAAAATCTAATCGCAGATATTCAACACACGATTCAAACCCAACCTATTTCAGATATTGTAGATGATCAAGGGCATCAATATGTCGATTTAGTCTTAGAAGGCGGTGGGGGCCCTAGCCGGCTATACCTACGCTTTAGAGCAAGCAGGTATTCGCTTTTTAAATATTGCCGGAACGTCTACTGGTGCAATTAATGCCGTATTTTTAGCAACGCTCGCTAAACCAAATGAAATACGCAGCATCAAGTTAACTGACGTATTAGATAACATGCCCATGGAGAAATTTATTGATGGTGGAAGGGCTGCCAAAGCTTTCGTCACAGCCATGCAAGAAAAGCCTGATGGCTTCGTGGATAAAATCCCTGAACTGCTCATCTTAGCCTATGATAAAATTTTTAAACAAAAAAAATGGGGGATGAATTCAGGAGATGAGTTTGGAAAATGGCTCGATCAAAACCTCCACGTTCAGCATCCTGATGAGTTAAAATCAATCTTACAGCTTGCGCCCAATGTACTCAAAATTCGTTCTGGAGGTGCTACTTACCAAGCATGTGAGAATGTAGAGGACAAAAAAACCGAAGCACAGCGTTTAGAAAATATTCACAACAATATCAAGCTATCGATTGTCACTGCTGATGTTACAACTCAAAGCAAGATCATTTTTCCTGAGATGGCAGAGCTGTTCGAGTTTAAAAATAACAATCACTTGACACAATTTACTCGCGCCTCTATGGCTATTCCATTATTCTTTGAACCTGTAGTTTTAACAGCCCATCCTAATCAAAAGATTTGGAATGAATATGTCTCTTACCAAGGTTCAATACCTACAGGACAAAAATGTTACTTAGTTGATGGTGGAATTATGTCTAATTTCCCGATTGATATTTTTCACCAACGGAAATATGTACCCTTATGCCCCACCTTTGGGGTAAAACTCGATACCGATCGCACTCAACCAAATGAAACCGCAAAGATTATTAAGTTTTTAGGCGCTTTGTTTGATACAGCACGACATACCTCTGATTTTAATTTTTTACACAAAAATGATGATTACACTCAACTCATTACTTATATTGACATTGCATCACATAAAATCCCTAAAAAAATTAAAACAGGCCTATTCAACTTAAAAAGCAAAACCGAAGATGTGAGTAAATTTCATTGGTTAGACTTCAACATGCCGACCGACAAGAAAGTTGAACTTTTTACAATTGGTGTTAAAGCTGCGCATGATTTTATAACAGCCAATAAAGGTACGCCCTTTAATTGGGATCATTATAAAACAACGCGTCAAAACTTGATTGATACATAAAAAAAGACCCGTTTTAGGGTCTTTTTACATCAATAGGCATAAGAGGCTATCGCGGTGGCAATCAATTCATCTTGATCATTGACCATATTCATACGCATGGTACAGCCTTTACGTCCCATGCGTAGTGCTTCAGCAGTCGCAATAAAATATTCACCACGTCCGGGTTTTAAATAATCTACGCGGATATCCAAAGTGGCAACCCGTGCCACTTGCATACTCACCTGCTCAAAATTTTCTTTGGTGGCACGCTGATAAAGCTCTGCCATCGCCACAATACCACCTACACTATCTAGCACCGTTGCCGTTGAGCCACCGTGTAAAATCTGATATTGCATATTGCCAATCAAATGTGGCTGCATGGCAACATAAGCTTGGATCTGACCATCGACCACACGCATCTGCATCGCATTATGTTGAAAAAATGGCGAACTATTAAAGGCTTGGCATAACTTTTCAACAACTGCATTAATTTCAACTTTTTCGCCAAGATTTAACTCACCAGTCCACTTTTTCACAGCATCATTCATTTTTTCAAATACCTTAACAACAATTTACAATGATCAAAGCCGTATTATAGGGCTACAATAAAGTAAATTTTAATACAAAACATTAGGATTATTATGTATAGCTTTAATCGTCCAGCTTTTCCTGCAACCCGTATGCGTCGTATTCGTAAAAATGAGCATTTACGTTCTATGGTACGTGAAACCCATCTTTCAGCAGATCATTTAATTTATCCGGTGTTTGTTTTACCAGGACACAATCAAACTGAAGATATCGCAAGTATGCCTAATGTACAGCGTTTATCGGCAGATCTATTATTAAAAAAAGCCGAGCGTTTACTTGAACTTGGCGTTTCAAAACTTGCCTTGTTCCCTGTGACTCCTCAAGAAGATAAGAGTTTACTTGCAGAAGCAGCATGGCGCGATGATGGTTTAGTCCAAAGTACGGTACGTTTATTGAAAAAAGAATTACCTGAGATGGTACTCATTACCGATGGCGCACTCGACCCATACACCACACACGGTCAAGACGGTATTTTAGATGAATCCGGTTATGTGCTGAATGATGAAACGGTAGAGGCCTTAATTCAACAAGGTTTAAGTCATGCCGAAGCGGGTGCTGATATCTTTGCCCCAAGTGACATGATGGATGGACGTATTGGTGCAATCCGTCAAGCCTTTGAAGCCAATGGACATATTTATACCAATATTATGGCCTATTCAGCCAAATATGCCTCAAGCTTTTATGGCCCATTTCGTGATGCGGTGGGTTCTGCCAGCAACTTAAAAGGCGGTAACAAATATACCTATCAAATGGATATTGGCAACCGTGCCGAAGCTTTACATGAAATCGCGCTTGATATTCAAGAAGGCGCAGATATGGTGATTGTAAAACCAGGAATGCCATATTTAGATATTGTACGTGAAGTTAAAGATACCTTTGGTGTACCAACATTTGTATACCAAGTTAGTGGTGAATACGCCATGTTAGCCGGTGCAATCCAAAATGGTTGGTTATCTGATAGCGTGATTCTTGAGTCACTCATGAGCTGCCGCCGCGCAGGTGCTGACGGCATTTGGACTTACTTTGCAGAAGAAGCTGCGCTTAAACTCAAAGATATGTCAGCTTAATCAGGTTCAGCGATTGCTGATCTTTTGACGTGCTCTAGGTTACTTAAAGCATGGTGTAGGCTTTGAAAATGAAACACAAAGCCTGCATCTTGTAACTGCTGAGGTAGCACAAATTGACCATTTAAAATCAATTGTGATTGCTCACCCATGAGTTTTTCAAACAACCATGCCGGTGCATTTAATAAAGGACGTCTTTTTAATAACTCAGCAGCTTGTGTGACAAACTGCGCTTGCGTCGTTAACTCGGGTGCCACCACATTAAAAATCCGCGCATTGGTTGGGGTACGCATTAAAAATTCAATTGCTCTGAGTACATCATGTATATGTACCCACACTACAGGCTGCTGCCCGCTGCCAATTTTCCCCACTAAACTCCATTTAATCGGTAACAGCATTTGCGGTAATATTCCACCACGTTTACCAAACACCACCCCCAAACGCATAATTTTGGTATTAAATTGACTAAATTGCAGCGCACTGTATTCCCATTTTTGACATAACTGTGCCATAAAAATATTTTGACTTGGGCTAGCTTCTGAGCAAGGCTCTGACCATGTTAATGTCGGATCAATACCGTAATAACCCACTGCCGAACCTGAAATAATACTTTTGGGCATGATATTGGCTTGAATTAGGTATTGGTACAGTGCTGTCGTCGTGTCTACACGACTGCTAATTAACTTTTGCTTACGCGCTGCTGTCCAACGCCCTTGACCTACACTCTCGCCAGCTAAATTGACCACATAATCAAGATTGCTACGTGTAATTTGGTTAAAATCGGTAATCCATGTTAAGCCGTGACCTGACTCACGCGCTTGACGGCTCAAAGCAATCACCTCATAGCCACGCTTGAGCAAAAATTCAATTAAATGGGTGCCAATAAATCCACTCGCCCCAGTGACTAAAACAGATGGTTTGTCCATGCAATACCTATTTAGATCATTCTTATTCTCTTAGACCTAGCATACATGATCTGACTATTTTATGGACGAAAACATTTTTGCAGCCATTCTTTTGGCTTGTGGTCCATAAAACCAAAACACAATCAGATAAAATGGAATCATAAAGATCAATAAGCGCGTAATCAGCAGTAGCTGAAAATCAAGATTAAAAGCTTGTTTAAGCCAAAGCTCAAATACATTGGGAATGCTCAAGTTAAAAATTAAGGGTCCAACCACGGCAAAAATATAGTTGTATAAGAAGAAAATGAGTACATAAATCAAGCTAAAACGATTACGCTCTACAGAGCTTGGCGCACGGCGCTCACGCTTTAAAAAGTGAAATAACAGCAAAACGATGCTAATCAAAAAAGGAAATGCGGTGAGTACTTGCCCCATGCCCTGTGGTAACAACGCAGCGACTACACCAACCAGCATAGTCAACAACACCAAATAAATAAAAAATCTTAAGAAATATTTCCACATATGCCGCATTGCTCCTGCTTTAAAACTTTATTGGAGCACAGTATAGAAAAAAATTGAGTTTTTTTAAGTTTTATTGTCAACCAATCAGCTACATCAAACGTTATAAAATTATAGGACTGTAGCAGCCAAAAGCTTTGATGATGGCATCTGAAAATTTTGCTGACCTTACAGTAATAATAATAAATTTTGTTTGATCTAGGTGTAGCAGCCACTGATGTTCTTGCAAAAGAC
>NZ_CANQLZ010000034.1 GCF_947624825.1 uncultured Acinetobacter sp. | reverse complement strand
TTTTGCTGACCTTACAGTAATAATAATAAATTTTGTTTGATCTAGGTGTAGCAGCCACTGATGTTCTTGCAAAAGACTTTTTTGACCGACGATTTCTCATCACTCGAATCGTCGGTCTTTTATTTTCTAGCGCTAGTATTTTGACCTCGGTTTTCCTTATAGTAAGGCAGTGGTATTTTTTTGAGCAATAACATGACTGTGCGTTTTTTTCACACCTCAGATTGGCATTTGGGACAATTTTTCTATAACCACTCGCGTGATTATGAGCATGAACAATTTCTATCTTGGCTACTTGAGCAAATCAAAGCAAAACAGCCGAATGCATTAATTATTGCGGGTGATATTTTTGATGTCATTAATCCTGCGGCTAAGGCACAAAAACAGCTCTATCAGTTTTTAGCCGATGCACATGAGCTTGCGCCGCATATGCAAACTTTAATGATTGCAGGCAACCACGATTCAGGTTATCGCATTGAGCAAGTGCAACCGCTGTTAGATAAATACAATGCCAAAGCTGTCGGTGTGATCAAATGGAAGGATGACCGCACCCTTGATCTAGATTCATTACTCCTACCTATTTACGATCAACACGGTAAAACTGTGGCATGGTGTTTAACGCTGCCCTTTTTACGCAGCTCTGAAATTACTGGCATTTATAACGAACATACACAAAATAGCCAAAGTGCGATTGCCTATTTACATCAAGAATTGATTCGCGAGGCCAAAGCACGTAAACAACCTGATCAAGCCCTTATTTTAATGTCACATGCACATATGCAAGGCGGCGAAACCTCAGATTCTGAACGTCCAATTATTATTGGCAATGAAGAAGCTTTATCGACAGCGTTATTTGATGATGTAATCGATTATGTTGCGCTTGGACATTTGCATAAACCACAAAAAGTCGGTTCAGCCCATATTCGCTATAGCGGCTCACCAATTCCCCTCTCTTTTAGTGAAATCAATTACAAGCATCAAGTTGTTGAGGTAAAAATTGCACCTGAATTAACAGATGAATTACGTTTTCAATTTGAAGCACTAACTATTCCTCGTGTGGTGCAGCTGCATAAAATTCGTGGCGAATTATCTGAGGTGTTCGAACAACTGCGCTCATTGCAAGAAGGTGAAATTGAATCGATTGATCAACGTGAATATATCGATATTGAATACCATACCAATACACCACCTCAGCCGAATTTACGCCAACTTTTAGAAGATGCTTTACCCAAAAATCGTTATCGTTTAGTGCGTATTTCTCGTCAATATCAGCAAAATAACGTCCAAGAGAATGCTGATCAAAAAATCAGTTTAGAGCCACCAACACCGAAAAAACTGTTCCAAAGCTTATGGCACAAACAGGGCTATCAGCAAGATGATCAAGTTTTTTCTGACTTTATGAGCTTGGTGGGTGAGGCTCAAAAAACACTTGAAAATAATGATAATGCTTAAGGATTTGCCATGAAAATTTTATCTATTCGTCTTAAAAATTTGGCATCTTTAGCAGGTGAGCATTTTATTGATTTTGAAAGTGAGCCTTTATCTAGTACAGGTTTAATCGCAATTGTCGGAAAAACAGGTGCTGGCAAATCGAGCATTTTAGATGCCATGTGTTTGGCATTATTCAACCGTGTGCCCCGCTTAAAAGACAGCGATGGCAAGCTAACCGACGTGGATGGCTCTGAATTACAAACCAATTCTCCCCTCACCGTGTTACGTCGCGGCTGCGGCATGGGTTTTGCCGAACTAAGCTTTGTTGCACAAGATCAAAAAGTCTATTCGGCACGTTGGGAAATTAAACGTGCGCGGGAAAACCCTACGGGTAAATTACAAAGCGTCCAACGTTCTTTAAAGTGCCTGACTGATGGCGTGGTTGTTGCAGATAAAGCTAAAGCGGTTGAAACGTCTATTCAGCAAATCGCTCAGCTAAGTTTTGATCAATTTACTCGTGCTGTATTGTTGGCACAATCTGAAGTCACTGCGTTTTTAAAAGCACGAGATAGTGAACGTGGCGAACTTTTAGAATACCTCACAAACTCCAGTATTTTTGCCAAAGTTGGTCAATTGGCTTTTGAAAAAACCAAGCAGATTACCAATCAACTTAAAGAAATTGAAAGCTTTTCAGGACGTATCGAAATCTTATCGGATGAAGATTTCAATGAGATAAATGCAACATTCGAAAGTATAAATACTGAATATAAGAAACTAGAAACGGAAAAATTCAACTTACAAAAGCAACACCAATGGTTTGAGCAAAAACAAAAGTATGAAGACAATGCTCAAACACTTCAGCAACAACTCAGAATTCAGCAGCAACAAATAGATGCTCTTGCACCTGAGAAATTACAATTACAACAACTTGAACGCTTTGCCTCTGTTCGACCTTATGTGATTCAAAATTCGAATTTCCATACAGACCTTGAAAAGTTAAACCCACTTCTTAAAAAAGTTCAACAAGAATTCAATAGCATTGAAAAGAGGTACACTGCCGAAAAATTAAACTTTGAAAATATTGAAATTGAACAAAAACAGCAACAGCAATTTGAAATACAACATCAAAAAAACATTCAGAAGGTTCGTGATCGAATTGCTGAACGTAAAGTGTTGATTCAGCAACTTCGAAAAGCTCAAAGCGAATTTAAAGAACTTGAAAATCAACTTACTCCACATCTCAACAATGAAAAACAGACTCAAGAACAAATTGAACAGCTGAAAAATAACTTTGCTCAGCACACCATACAATTAGAAAGCTCAGATCATTTTTCTCCATTAGATGACGCCCTTTCAGCACACACTTTCCAAGTGCAGCGTTTCATACAAAGTTATGAACAATTTGAACATCAATATGGCGATCTACAACAAGCCAATCAGCAACTTTTCATCAACCAAAAACAACTGGATGAATTAACACATAAGTTCGGTCAAGAAAATGAGCTAAGTCAGAAAATAAGTGCTTTACGTAGTGAACGTGATGAACTTTTACAACAATTTAATCATTTCAATGTTGTTCAACATCAATGGCAAAACCTCCAACAGGTTGAGACTGAATATCGCAAGCTCAAACGCTTAGAAAATGACTTAACTCAGCAAATCACGCAGATTAAAATCGAATTAACATCTGCTGATGTAAGCTATCAAGAACAAAAAATTGCCCGTGAGCAACTGCAAAAAATCTTGCAACAACAACGCTTACTCAACACCGAAAATATTGAAAAACTTAGAGCAGAATTGGTCGATGGTGAAGCCTGCTTAGTCTGTGGAAGTACCCATCACCCCTATGTAGATAAAACCGCTTTTTCTGATGAATTATTAAAACTACAAGAACAGCAAGAGCATGATGCGCTTGAGTCAGAAAATCAGGCATTTGAAATTTGGCAAAAACTGCACACGAAATTCACTCAACAAAATGCTTCATTGGATGCGAATACAAAACAACTGACAACCCTAACAACGCAACGTCAACAGCTTCAATCTGAGTTCGAAACACAACTTAGTATACTAAATATCGTTTTTGATTTTTCAGAAAATCATGATGTATTAACCCAAATCATTCAGACACAAAAAGTACGTGTTCAAAACACGCAACAACAACTTGAAAGCAGTTTAACTACGTATGAAAATGTACAAAAACGACGTCATGAACTCAAACAATCCATTCAAAATACTGCACAGCATTTATCAAATGTACAACGGGCTGAATCCAATATTCAGCATATCCTGAGTTTGCAAACTGCGCCAGAAAAACAAGCTTGGGAAAGCAACACTTTAAAAGCATCTGAGCAACTGTATACAAACTTACAGCAACGTAGAAGCAAACTTATTGAACGTCATGAATGTGAAGTACGACTTGGTCAAAAATCACAACAACTTGAACAATATGAGCAACAAGTTAAATTCAGTCAGGAAAAAATTCTATCGGCTGAAAATACGATTGATGAGCTAAAAAGTTTAGGTAAAAAGAATAGTGATATTGCCATTGAGGTCATTTTTTCTATGACTGCAAAAACCGTAGAAAAACCACATGAGTGGCTGATGGAGTTTGAGCAGGATCGTCAAAATTTACAGCTTAAATTTAACCTTGTGTGCCAAAGCTTTGATCAAATACACGAATCGTTTGAAGCAATACAAAGTCGCTTAAAAGGCTATCTCACTCAACAAAGTCAATTACACGCTCAAATCAAGCACGTCCAAGATATCATTCAAAAGTGGCTTGTTCAGCATCCTGACTTCAATCTAGCTTTATTTGAACAACTCAGTTCGATTAGTTTTGAGCAAGAACAACAATTGAAGCAACGTGTTTCTGAAATTAAACGTGCTTATACAGATGTACAAGCAGGTATTAAAACCATTCAAGTACAACTTAAACAGCACTTAGAACAACAACCTAAACTCGATTTTCAAGCGTTAAATCAACGCTTTTCAAGCCTGATTCAAAATATGCACACTTTGGCTGAACAGCGTGATGAACTAAAACTTAAACTTGAAGTGCATCATCTAAATGTCACTAAGCAAAAAGAGTTCGCTGAGCAGATTCAAAAAATCAAAACTGAAGAACATCGTTGGAGTAAAATTTCTAGCTTAATGGGTGATTCCACAGGTAAAAAATTCCGAGATTATGCACAGCAATATAATCTTGATATCTTGCTTGAATATGCCAACCAACAATTGGCGATGCTATCGCAGCGCTATACGTTAAAGCGTTTAGAAAATTCACTGAGTCTTGCCATTATTGATCATCAGATGGATGGAGAAATTCGTTCTGTTTCTTCTCTTTCAGGCGGTGAATCCTTCCTTACTGCCCTTGCCTTATCTCTGGCAATTGCCAATATGGCATCTGGTTCCATGAAGATTGAATCTTTATTTATTGATGAAGGTTTTGGCACGCTCGACCCTGCCTCTTTACATATGGTGATGAATGCACTGGATCATTTACAAAGCCAAGGTCGTAAAGTGGTGCTGATTTCACACATTCAAGAGATGCATGAACGCATTCCTGTCCAGATTCAAGTCAAGCCTTTAGGCTCAGGTGCAAGTACCATTAAGATTGTCGGTTAAATAAAAAACCTCCTGATCAGGAGGTTTTTTTTAGTTCTGTGAATAATCGCGTGCACCAAACAATGCTGTGCCAACACGCACCATGGTTGAGCCGGCGGCAATTGCTGCTGGCATATCACCGGACATACCCATGCTTAAAGTATCCCAATCTTGCGGATTGGCATGTTGTGGCTTTACGGCATCAAATAAAGTTTTGGCGTCTGTAAATGCTTGATGATTGTGAGGCGCTGGAATCACCATCAAACCGCGTAAACGCACATGAGGCAATTGACTGATATGCTGAACTAAATCGGCAACATCTTGAGGCGAGCAACCATCTTTGCTGTCTTGGTCATCAATATTAACCTGTAGACAAATATTTAAAGGTGCTTGGGTGGCTTGTCTTTGGTTAGATAAACGCTCGGCAATCACGAAACGGTCTACACCATGCACCCAAGCAAAATGTGCGGCCAAATGCTTGGTTTTATTGCGCTGTACATGACCAATAAAATGCCACTCAATGTCGAGTTCATGTAAAGCTTCAATTTTATCTAAGGCTTCTTGTAAATAATTTTCACCAAAGGCACGTTGCCCTGTAGCATACATCTTTGCCACGATATCACTCGGATGGGTCTTGGAAACCGCCAACAAACTCACCTGTGCGACATCACGCCCAGCGTTTTGACAGGCTGTTGCCATCTGTTGTAACACTTGATTTCGGGTTATCTCTAGACCATTCATCGTCATTGCTCTCATTTGCAGGTGATTTTTTTACTTTAGCTTTTACTCAACTGTTGGTTAAGTGCAGAGAAAGCCGTATTATTCTAACAAAATAATTAAGATTAATTCTTGTGGGGATTGTTATGGATATTACAGAACTTTTAGCGTTTTCAGCTAAAAATGGGGCATCAGATTTGCACTTATCTGCTGGCATGCCGCCAATGATTCGTGTCGATGGTGAAGTACGTCGTATTAATCTACCAGCACTTGAACATAAAGAAGTACATAAGTTGGTATACGACATTATGAATGACAAGCAGCGTCGGGATTATGAAGAAAAGTTAGAAACTGACTTTTCTTTTGAAGTACCTGGTGTGGCGCGTTTTCGTGTCAATGCCTTTAACCAAAACCGTGGTGCAGGCGCGGTGTTTCGTACCATTCCTTCTAAAGTCCTCACCATGGAAGACTTAGGCATGGGACAAATTTTCAAAGATATTTGTGAATATCCACGCGGTATTGTTTTGGTGACAGGACCAACAGGTTCTGGTAAATCTACCACTTTAGCAGCCATGCTCGATTATATTAACGACAACCGCTATGACCACATTTTAACGGTTGAAGATCCGATCGAATTTGTACACCAATCCAAAAAATGCCTGATTAACCAACGTGAAGTCCACCGTGATACGCATGGCTTTAATGAAGCATTGCGCTCAGCATTACGTGAAGATCCAGATATTATCTTGGTTGGTGAGATGCGTGACTTAGAAACCATTCGTTTGGCTTTAACCGCGGCCGAAACCGGTCACTTGGTATTTGGTACACTGCATACCACCTCTGCGGCCAAAACCATTGACCGTGTGATTGACGTATTCCCTGCTGAAGAAAAAGATATGGTACGTTCCATGTTATCTGAGTCTTTACAAGCGGTGATTTCACAAACACTGCTGAAGAAAAATGGTGGCGGGCGTGTGGCAGCACATGAAATCATGATTGGTATTCCTGCCATTCGTAACTTGATTCGTGAAAACAAAGTGGCACAGATGTATTCATCCATTCAAACCGGTGCCAGCTATGGTATGACCACACTTGATCAAAGCTTAAAGAATTTAGTATCCAAAGGTATTATCACCAATCAAGTTGCACGTACTGCCGCAAAACAACCTGAAAGTTTCTTATAATTTTAATAATAATTAGGACAAGGCAATGAAATTTAACGATTTACTTAATCTAATGATTGAGCAAAAAGCCTCGGATATGTTTATTACCGCCGACATTGAACCTTCAATGAAAATTAATGGCGAAATTGTCCCTGTTGCTAAAACCAAGCTCAACGGTGAAATTATCGAGCAATTGGTGCTGTCAATTATGTCACCGCGGCAACGTGAAGAATTTAACCGTACCCGTGAATGTAACTTTGCCATTACCAACCAAGAACGTACTGCACGTTTTCGTGTCAGTGCTTTTCAGCAACGCGATGAACCGGGTATGGTGCTGCGTCGTATTGAAACGGTCATTCCAAGCATTGATGAACTCAAACTGCCGCCAGTACTCAAAGAATTGGCCATGTTTAAACGTGGTATTGTGATCTTTGTAGGGGCAACCGGTACAGGTAAATCAACGTCATTGGCGTCCTTGATTGGTTATCGCAATCAAAACTCCAAAGGTCATATCATTACCATTGAAGACCCAATTGAGTTTGTGCATCAACATCAAGGCTGTATTATTACCCAACGTGAAGTCGGGATTGATACCGAAAGCTTTGAGGTGGCACTTAAAAACACCTTACGCCAAGCACCCGATGTGATTTTAATTGGTGAGATTCGCTCGCGCGAAACCATGGACTATGCCATTGCCTTTGCCGAAACTGGTCATTTGGTTTTTGCCACCTTGCATGCCAACAATGCCAACCAAGCGCTCGATCGTATCGTGCATTTCTTTGAGGGTGACCGCCAAAATCAAGTCTTTATGGATTTATCCTTAAATCTTAAAGGTATTGTCGCGCAGCAATTGGTGCCTACTATTGATGGTAAATCTCGTCGCGCTGCGATTGAGATTCTGATTAATACACCATTGATCGCAGATTTGATTCGCGAAGGTCATGTGCACAAGATCAAAGAACTGATGAAACGCTCAACCGAGTTGGGTATGCAAACCTTTGACCAAGCCTTGTTTGACTTATATAAAGCACAAATTATTAGCTATGATGAAGCCTTAAAACATGCCGATTCAGCTAACGATTTACGTCTACAAATTAAACTTTCAGAAGAAGGTGCTGCAGGCCTGCTGCAGGCAGGTAAAAACATTACCTTTGATTCGCAATAAACAGACCATAAAAAAGGCTTATCATTGATAAGCCTTTTTTAAATCTCAATTATTTCTTACGAAATGCATCTTGGCATTCTTTAGAATCACAATAGCCATACAAATTGAGTGAGTGACCGGTTAATTCAAAGCCGAATTTCTTAGCCACTTCATGTTGTTCGTGCTCAATCACGTCATTACTAAATTCCACCACTTTGTTACAATTTTGGCAAACCAAATGATCGTGGTGATCGTCTTGCATAATTTCAAAAACAGAATGATTGTTTTCAAAATGATGACGTTGGATAATTCCTGCTGCTTCAAACTGAGTTAACACACGATATACGGTTGCTAAACCGACATCTTCTCCCTGTTCAAGTAAAGTTTTATAAATGTCTTCTGCGCTTAAATGATGTTGTTTTGAATTTTCTAATAGTTCTAAAATTTTAATGCGCGGAAGGGTAACTTTAAGTCCAGCTTTACGTAAATCTTGGTTGGAAATAGGCATGAAAAAAGGTCTCTCAACAAAATCAAAGTTGCAATAGGCAATAAAGATAAGATGCAGTATGATCTATGACCAGATCAAATGCATCATAAATAATTTGGGATAGTGTAGCAAAATGCAAAAAATTATGTTGACGTTGTTCGTCAGTTCCGTACTTGCAGGGTGTTCAACTTTGGGCGTTTACAAAGTCGACATTCCTCAAGGAACGCCATTGACTCAAGCACAAGCTGCTAAAATTCAAGTTGGTATGAGTCATCAACAAGTGCGCTTCTTATTGGGCAGCCCAACCCTAACAGACCCGATGAATCCATTGCGTTGGGACTATATTTACAACTACATTCCGGGCACCAATGCTAAAAAAGCCAAAATCTCGGCAGCCTCGGGTCAGCATCTAAAAATCTATTTTAACAACAATGGTATGGTTGAAAAGATTGAAGGCTTAGAGACTATTCCGGCAACACAACCGGGTTTACCTGCGTCAAAAGAAGCCATTTTAACTGCTCCCCCACTGTAAAATATTCAGCTTTAAAAAACCCCCTTTAAATAGGGGTTTTTTTTTGCTCATTTATGGCGGTTACCACGACCATAAATGCCCACCGGATTTTTAGCGGCACGGTTACGGCGAATATCTTTAGGATTAATGGTTAAAGCCCGATAAATCTCAACTCGATCTCCAACCTGCAATACCTGTTCTAGATCCACCTTTTGTCCAAAAATCCCAATGATTAACGGCTCAGGCAATTGAGTCTTGCTTGCCAATTGACTTTGAGCAATGGCTTGCTTGGCCGTCATACCCTCAACAAAATCTAAAGCCACATGAAATTGTGCTTCAAGGGCAGCATACGCCACCCATACTTTGCCTTGGCTCATGACAGCAGTTTTCCAAGTACGCTGATGATGGCCACTACAATAGATAAAGGCAACACAATACGCATGGCAACACGCCACAGGTTATACACCGCCTCATTGCTAAAGTTTAAAGCCTTACGTAAGTGGCTAATCTTCATGATCCAACCAGCAAAAATGGCATAAATCAAACAGATGATTAAACCCCAAAGCAAGACCAGCACATTAAATACACCACCTGCCATTGGAATGATCCACACCCATACAGCTACCGCCAACACAGCCCATTGAACTAAAGCCGGTAATTGACGCTCAGCCAATTGCTGACGCGCTAAATTCAGCAACAACGCTGCACCTGTGACCACACTCACCACAAACACCATAGCTGGAATTTGCGTATTGGCAATAAAGAAACCAAACGCTACCACAGCCAACAATTGTGCAATCCATACAGGCAATACAGTTGTACTTGCAGCATCACTATGTTTGACTTGATTTAAACTGACCTGAGAATAGATTCCAAGTCCCAAACCGCTCGCCACCAAAGCCAATACCGTTGCAGCACCCCACTCACTAAATTCAAGTGCGGTCACCTGCCATGTCGGTAAGCTCTCCCCAAGTGCCATAGATAAGCCTAACGATGCCAACACACCTAGCAAAGTCACCCCAACCATCACAAGGCGTGGTGCAAGTGATAACAGCAATGCGGCCACTGCTAAACCTGCAAATAAAGCAAGCTGCGGCAATGCAAGCCCATCAAGCATGCTTGAGGCATTAAACAACATGCCACCGGCTAAAAATGGCATAAACACCACAGCCAACCAACCAACTACACGCCAATGTGCTTTGGCATCGGCATCACGGGTGAGGCTAGATAAAGCATTCAGCGCAGTTGAGCGGCTGCGCTTAGCCAAAGCCACTTCCATATAAGTAATAGGCAAAGCCAAAATCAGCATGGTCACAAGCCACAGCAACCAAAAATCTAACTGACGCTCAGCACCAATACCTAAAATGGGGGCAAGTGTTGCAATAATAATAAACGATAAACAAAATGCCATCAGCGGTGATAGCCATCGAGACATCGCATTGTCCTGCATAATGCTTTCCTCATATAAAATCTAGCGCTATTTTGCCGATGTCATGACCAAAAAGCAAAACCCAAACAAAGAAAAAGCAAACCACCTTAAGATGATTTGCTTGGCTGAAAGACTTATAGTTTTACTTTATTTTTATCGCGTTAAAGTTTTAAGAGAAGAAACGTGCAAACCAGTTTTTGCCTTTCTTCTTCTCTTTTTCTTTAATAATGCCCATCATATTTTCTTTGACTGCACCTACATAATCGGCATCATCGTGTTGAATATGATTGATCAGCCATTTTGATAGAATTTCGTGCAACTCAGATTCAATCGCTTCACCTTGCTCATAACGATCACGGTAGCTTTCAATTTTCTTAATAAATAGATCATGCACACGTTTGTGTGGTACGCGATACTTATAGCCAGCTTCTTCTTGTAAAGATTCTTCGAAAGTAAAATGTGACTGCGTATAATCAATAATATTATTTAAGATTGAACGAATACGTGCACGATCAGTATTGACACCAATGCTATCAATCTCGTTAATGTAGTCGAGAATGCGGCGATGTTGTTCGTCAATAACGTCAATGCCAGTATTATATTCTGGAATCCATTTCATTTTCATACGACTACCTATCGGTATCCCCAAATTCGTTAAAATTGATCATATATTGAATTGAATAGAATAAAAATAAACTGATTTACTAGGGATTATACAAAAAGGGGTTTTATTTAAATAAATAACTGATTTTAATAAAAAAAATATTTTAAACCAACCAAAAAGGTCAGATATTTTTTAATCAATTTATATTTAACACTATTTTTATTTTATTTTAAGAATATCAAGTTGGTATATTAAAACACCAACTTGATCGCATTTATTAATATTGATCTGCTTTAGTTATGCGTTTTAAGCTTGGATTTATGCGCTCTCGCTCTAAACGGGCAATAAATGTGATTTCATCTTTAATTGGTTGACCATCTTTGAATAAAATCATCTCACCGGGTTTAAACGCACACCATGTCTCGTTTTGAGTCAAAGGTTCGGTGGTAATGACCGCCACACGATCCTCCGGAGTGGTCACTTGACTAAAATCAACCTCAACATCAAGGTCAATCAGTTGTGCAGGTTTAAATGGATATTCGCGTACCAACCAATGCAATTTGGTAATATTATAAGCAAATAAAGCTTGACCATTCGATAGGCAAAAATTAAACGTGCCATGTTCAGCAATGCTTGGTGAAATCTCGACAAGCAAATCAAAAATTTGCGCTAAACTCGGTTCTTCATAACCAAAGCGCTTCACCAATTGTTCTAATAAATAGCAAAAAGCACGCTCACTGTCGGTATTGCCCACAGGCGTAAAACGTCCACTTAATGGCGGGTCAAAATCATGAAGATCGCCATTATGCGCAAAAATCCACTGTCTCCCCCAAAGTTCACGACTAAAGGGATGTGAATTTTCTAGATTAATCTTGCCTTGGGTGGCTTTACGAATATGGGCAATCACGTTGCGTGATTTAATCGGGTAATTACGAATCAACTCAGCAATGGGTGATTCAACTGCAGATTGATTATCTACAAATAAACGACAAGCTTTGTCTTCAAAAAAAGCGATGCCAAAGCCATCGCAATGGTCGGAGGTAATACCGGCACGCTGCGAAAAACCGCGAAATGAGAAGGTAATATCAGTGGGGGTGGCACAGTTCATTCCGAGCAGTTGACACATAGTTCCTTCTCATTGGCTTAAATAATAAGGTATTGTGCATCACTCAACATGGCTTTTCAAATTTTCGGTTGGTTTATTGTCATGCCATTGGGCACAAAAAAGCCTCCACATTGGAGGCTTTTCATTTATTCAGCAGATTTCTTGGCTTGACGGTTGGTAATTAAAGTTCCTACACCGTGGTCGGTAAAAATTTCCAATAATGTCGCATGTGGTACACGACCATCCACAATATGTGCGCTGACCACCCCACCCTTGACTGCATCTAAGGCACAACCCACTTTTGGAATCATACCGCCATAGATCACGCCTGTTTCAATTAAACGATCAACTTCTTGAGTACTTAAACCTGTGAGTAAGTTTTTATTTTCGTCTAACACGCCTGTAATATTGGTGAGTAAAATTAACTTTTCTGCACCCAATGCTTCAGCCACTTTACCTGCCACTAAGTCGGCATTGATGTTATAGGTATTGCCCTCTTCATCTACGCCAAGCGGTGCAATCACCGGAATAAAATCACCTTGGGTAAACATCTCTAACACGTCAGTTTTTACCCCAACCACTTCACCGACTAAACCTAAGTCAATGTGTTGAACTGAACCATCTTCTTGGACTTTTTCCATGAGTAATTTTTGCGCACGCAACAAATTACCATCTTTACCCGTTAAACCAATAGCACGACCACCATGTTGGTTAATTAAGTTAACAATAGATTTGTTAACGCTACCGCCCAACACCATTTCAACCACTTCCATAGTTGCAGGGTCAGTCACGCGCATGCCATCAATTCGGTCTGATTCACGACCCAATTGTTTTAAAAAGGAATCCACTTGTGGACCACCACCATGCACCACAATCGGGTTTAAACCCACAGTTTTAAGCAGCACGATGTCACGGGCAAAGGAGCTTTCAAGCTCAGGGTCGGTCATTGCATTGCCACCATATTTTACAACCAACGTTTTACCAGAAAAACGTTGAATGTACGGCAAAGCTTCGGTTAAAACTTGTGCTTTGTCGAGACCAGTATGTTGATGTGGCATGTGCCGCTCCTTATTTGGCGTTTAAGATATCGTACGCAATTTGCGGATAATTAGATTCAAGCATATGAGCAAAGGTATCACGGATTTCCTTAAGACGCTCAGAATTCTCGGCGTCAAAACGCACAGTAAAGTACTCACCAGTGTTGGATGCGCGCATAATGCCAAATCCATCTTTAAAATCAAGCCGCACCCCATCAATTTGGCTCAGCTGTGCAGTAGATTGCTGACTGGCGTGTGCAACATGCGCCAATACTTGCTGTGGGTTTTGGTTATAGGTACTAATATAGGTATCTTCTGTACCCAAACGTGCAGGATAATTACGCAAAACATCTGCAAGCGTGATCTGTTGCTGATCGATGTATTCTAAAATACGTAGTGCAGCATATAGACCATCATCATAGCCAAAACCACGCCCGTCATTAAATACATAATGCCCAGCATACTCGCCACCAAATACCGCTTTACCTTTAGATTGCGCTAGATACTGACGTAAAAAAGTGCTTCCAGTTCGGATCATGGTGGCAATGCCACCTAAAGCCTGCACACTATTGCTGACTAAATTTGAGCATTTAACATCAAAAACCACCTCAGATTTTGGATGCTCACTTAAGCAAATATGTGCAAACAGCGCCATTAAACGGTCTGGGCAAATAATATTGGCCTGTTCATCTACAATCACCACCCGATCACCGTCACCATCTAAAGCAATACCGATATCGGCTTGTTTTGCTAACACTTGCTGCTGTAGACCTAATAAATGTGCCGCTTGTGATGGGTCTGGAGCATGATCAGGAAATTCGCCATTGGCTTTACAGCGCAGTTGCGTCACCTCACAACCTAGTTTTTCTAATATCAATGCCGCACAACGTCCGGCCGCGCCATGTAAACCATCTAGTACGACCTTAAAACCGCGTTTTAATTTAATGTCATCTAAAATGCTTTGTTGATAATCTAAACAGTATTTCACCACCACAGTATGTGGTTCGTGTTCTAGCGCAATGTGCTGTTCGGGACAAAAGTGCGCTTGTGCCCATGTAGAGACTTGTTGAATCATGTCAGGGGTTGGTGGTTCACCTTGAATAATCCATTTAATGCCATTGTCTGATTTAGGGTTATGGCTGGCGGTGACCATAATGCCATTGCCATTAAAATGCCGCGCTGCGTAATACAAAGCAGGGCTTGCACAACAACCCATCAGTTCAGCTTGTAAACCGTTGGCTTGGCAGATTTTTTGAATAAGTTTGGCATAGCTTGGACTGGTTAAGCGCGCATCATAACCAATCACCAGTTCATGTTGACCGGCTCGTTTATATTGCTGGACGAGTGCATGGGCTATGGCGTAGACCAATTGAGGTGATAGTAAGCTAACTTTACCCCGAATATCGTAGGCACGAAAAAGGTGTGCAGGAAATTTAGAAATATCAACATTCATAAGTAGCATTTTTAATCATTGATCTAGGCAATAAAACATACAAAGTGTTATACACTTCACACAAACATGGGGATTTTTGCAGTTATCTTTATCTTTTGGTAAACGAAGAACCTTGAGTGAGCTTTTAATATATTTATGCAAATTTTTCAACAAAAAAGCGATAAAGCCTAAATCATTTAGGCTTTATCCAAAAAATAACTTAGTTTTGACCGGTATGTCCAAAACCGCCTGCACCACGTTCTGTGGCCACAAACTCATCCACTATTTCAAATTGTGCTTGCACCACAGGCACCAATACATATTGTGCTAAACGCTCGCCCGGTTCTAGGCTAAATGCAGTTTGGCTACGGTTCCAAACCGAAACCATAAGTTCACCTTGATAATCTGAATCAATTAAACCGACCAAATTACCCAACACAATCCCGTGTTTATGCCCTAAACCTGAACGCGGCAAGATTAAACCGGCAAAATTCACATCTTCAATATAAATCGATAAACCGGTTTTAACCAATACAGTTTGACCCGGTTCAATCACAGTGGTTTCAGCCACACATGCACGTAAATCAAGACCCGCTGAACCTTGTGTAGCATAACTTGGCATTGGCCATTCGTTGCCTAAACGTGAATCTAATACTTTAACTTGAACTTTCATGTATATTCCTAATCAATCAAATTTAGCGCTTAATCAGCGCACGTAAGTTTTCCAAATAGTGTTGCGCTTGTAATTTCGGGTCAATATTGCTGGTTTTCTTTTTACGACCTAACCAGTCTAAATCGTCTTGCGGTAATTCATCTAAGAAACGACTTGGCGTCATTTGCTTCATTTGACCACCGGCTTTACGCTGCTCAGCTAAGGTCAGCGTTAAACCCTGACGCGCACGGGTAATGCCCACATACATCAAACGACGCTCTTCTTCGACCGTTTCTGCAGCAATTGAGTTTTTATGTGGCAGGATTTCTTCTTCCAAACCAATCATATACACATAAGGAAATTCCAAACCTTTAGCCGCATGTAAGGTCATTAAATTGACTTTATCGGTGTCTTGCTCTTCTTGTTGCTGTTCAAGCATATCAAGCAGCACCATTTTACGAATCACACTTTCAATGTTCTTTTCATCAACATCTTCAGCGCGATTAATCAAACTTTGAATACTGCTATACAGCACTTCAATGTTATCAAGCTTGGTTTTTTCTTGCGCAGGGGTCGCGGCTTGCTCTTTGACATAGTCGATATAACCGGCTTCATTCATCATTTGACGAATAATTGGCACAGGCTCATCATCTTCAAGCAAGTTACGAGTAAAGCCGTCTAAAAACTCATAAAACTCAAGCAACTGTGAGGTGGCTTTTTTAGGTAAAGATAAACTTAAACGCTGATCGCCTGCCGCAGCCAATAAAGATTGATTGGTTTCTTGGGCAAATAAACCCAATTTTTCTAAAGTCACAGGACCAATAGCGCGTTTTGGGGTGTTAATAATACGTAAAAACGCACTGTCATCTTCAGGATTAATGATTAAACGTAAATAACTCATCACGTCTTTAATTTCAGCACGCGCGAAGAACGACTGACCACCCGACAATTTATACGGAATTTGCATTTGGCGCAGTTGGGTTTCAAGCACCCGTGCTTGGAAGTTACCACGATACAAAATCGCATAATCCTTCCAAGATTTACCTTGCATTAGTTTATGGGTGAGTAAATCTTTGACCACACGTTCTGCTTCATCGTCGTCATTACGACAAGTAATCACCCGAATCTCTTCGCCATGACCTTTATCCGACCACAGTTTTTTATCAAAAATATGCGGGTTGTTTTCAATCACCGAGTTGGCAGCTTTTAAAATACGGCTGGTTGAACGATAATTTTGCTCAAGCTTAATCACTTTTAAATTGTGAAAATCTTCTTGGAGCTGTGCCATGTTTTCAGGTTTGGCGCCGCGCCATGCGTAGATCGATTGGTCATCATCACCTACTGCAGTAAATTGCCCCATCACCCCCACCAGTAATTTGACTAAAATATACTGTGCCGTGTTGGTGTCTTGATATTCATCTACCAATAAATAACGCACGCGATTTTGCCATTTATCGCGCACTTCTGCATTGTCTTGCAATAAACGGGTCGGCATAACAATCAAATCGTCAAAATCCACGGCGTTATAAGCACGTAAATTACGCTCATACAATTGATACAAATGCGCAAACTGTACGTCTTCTTGGGTTTCACAGGTGGTATGCGCTTGCTCAGGTGCAATCAGATCATTTTTCCAATCCGAAATTTTCTTCATGGCTTTGGCAATTAAATCTTTGCTCTCTGCACCGGATAAATTATCGCGATGCATCAAATCCATTAAAATGCGCTTACAGTCGTCAGCATCTAAAATAGAAAAATTATTTTTAAGCGGCGTATGTTTGAGCTCTAAACGCAATAAATTTAAACCAAAGGTATGGAAAGTCGATACCGATAAACCTTTAGATTCTTCACGCGACAACAATTTAGAGACACGCTCTTTCATTTCACGTGCCGCTTTGTTGGTAAAGGTCATGGCGGTAATTTTATAAGCAGGAATACCACATTGCTGCACCAAATACGCAATTTTACGGGTAATCACCGAGGTTTTACCTGAACCTGCCCCTGCAAGTACTAACAAGGGTCCTTGAGTGTATTTCATGGCTTCAAGTTGCTTGTCGTTGAGCTGACTTGCGGTCGACATATTCCATCCTCTTTAGATTTAAGGGCTGATTATAGTCATCAACCACTCGATTGCCTAATCAAAAAAATTGGGTATTACTCATAAAAAAACCACCCGAAGGTGGTTTCTTTTTTATTTACGACAACTTAGTTAGTTTCGTAAACTGTAATTTCTACACGGCGGTTTTGTTCACGACCCGCAGCAGTTGTGTTTGCTGCGATTGGTGAAGTTGAACCATAACCACGCGCTGTCATGCGGCTTGAAGAAATACCTTGAGCTGCAAGGTAGTTTTTCACTGAGTTAGCACGGTTTTGTGACAGTGGGTTATTTACCGCATCTGTACCTGTGTTATCAGTGTGACCATGGATCACAAGCGCTAACTTGTTTGATGTACCATCTTCACGTAATACGTTGGCAACGTCATTTAACGCAGTTTGGAACTGACCTTGAATCGCAGCAGAGTTGGTTGCAAATGTTACAGATGGCATCACAAGGTTAATTGAACCGTCTTGGTTACGATCAACATCAATCCCTGTACCTGCTAGTTCTTCTTTTAAACGCTTTTCTTTACGATCAAGAAGTAAACCTGCGCCACCGCCAAGTACCGCACCAATAGCAGCCGCTTGACCCATTTTATCTTTGTCAGCATTACTTTTTGCAATTAATGCGCCTGCGCCTGCACCAATGATAGTACCTAGTGCTGCTTTATCGTATTCCATACTTTGGCAACCAGTAAGTGCCAACGCCCCTGCTACAGCTGTAATGACTAATGCACGCATTGCATGCCTCCTTGTTTGATGTTTTTTAATCTGGATGAATCATGGAATAAAAATCAAATTTGTAACATTGATTTTTTGTTAATAATAAAGCCTTATTTTACATTTTGTAATATATATCGCGAATTTAAGGCATTTTCCCTCATGTTTCCTTCATAGTTGCCAAGCAACCGTTTGTATTTTTTTCATCAGCCCTTATATTGTGCAACATCGTGTACCTTCACTTTGCTTATAGGTCGACCCATGCCCAAATCACAGCCACGTACTTCACTGCTTAAAAAAGTACAACAAGCTCTTACCGTGACCTCAGTCATGGGCACCAACAGTGTTGTCCATGGAGCACCCATTTTGGGCTTAGGTCTGACCAAACTCATCAAGAAGTCACCGCAAATTGACCAAACCAATGTGAAGCTTGCCAACAGTTGGATTAACGTCAACAACCATCTGATTGAGCGAGTACTGCCTGAATTAAAATGGGATATTCAAGTAGATCCTGCGCTTGAGTTGAGCACTCAAGGACGTTACTTGATGATTTGTAATCATCAAAGTTGGGTAGATACCACAGTTAATCAGTATATTGGTTTAAACCGTATGCCGTTAACGCGCTTTTTTACCAAATGGGAGCTAATTTTCATTCCATTGGTAGGTCAAGCCTTTAAAATTTTAGGCTTTCCGATGATGAAACGTCATACCAAAGCTCAAATTGCCAAAAATCCTGAACTCAAAAATCGCGATATTGAAGAAGCACGTAAATCGTGTGAACAGTTACTCAGTCAGCCATTTACTTTGCTCAATTATGTAGAAGGCACGCGCTTTACCCAAGCCAAGCATGCTGCGCAAAAATCACCGTATAAAAACCTACTCAAACCTAAAGCCGGTGGTTTAGCCTTAGCCTTAAAAATTTTAGGTCAAGAAGTCGATGCTTTGGTGGACATGACCATTGTTTATGATGAAAAAGTGCCTGAATACAGCGAATTTTGGTTAGGAGATGTGCAGAAAATTGCAGTAAATTTACGTAAAATTGAGCTACCACGTTGGATTTTAGACGGTGATTATGAAAATGATCGTGAATTTCGCGTGCAATTTCATCAATGGCTGCAACAAGTATGGCGTGATAAAGACGAATTGATCAGCCAAATGAAACAGCAACTTGCCGAGCAACGCAGCTAAAGGAAGCGTATGAAACAGCCTCAACATAAAGTCTTAAAATCTTCTTTTCACTTCGTCAAAGAAGGCTCATGGGGGTGGAAAGTTGCACTGGTCTATGATTTTTTGATGATGGGGCTGATCATCTTTAACCTATTTTGCTTAAGCGCCAATGCATTTTTAATGAGCGACTATGCCGAATGGTTATTTAACTTTGTGCAACTGCCGCAAGTGTTAGATTTTTATGAACAAGCGCTACATCCTTGGGTTAAAACCACAGAAGGTTGGTTTACCTCATTTTTAGTGATTGAACTTTGTATCCGTTGGCTAATTGCAATTGGCTTTAAGCATCATCAACGGTGGTGGTTTTTCCCATTTATTCATTGGTATGAAATTATTTCTATTTTGCCAATGTTCCGTTTTTTACGTTTAGGACGTGCGTTTGCCATTGCCTATAACTTACATAGTCATGGTTATAAAGTCATTCCGCAGCGCTGGTACGCACGTGGCAACTTCTATTATCGCTTGGTCATGGAAGAACTCACCAGTCGTATTGTACTCACCATTATTAATACCGTGAAACACGAGCTGACCACCAGTACCACGCATAAAAAATATATTGAAGATTTGGTCAATCATCACCGTGAAATGTTAGCCACTGCCCTAACCGATGTCTTACAAGACTCTTTAGGCAAAGAACTACAAGCGCAACGCCATGAAATTGCCAAAAATGTGGGGATCGTGGTCAATAAAGCCATTGAAGATACGCCTGAGTTGTCGCAAATGCTGCGTTTAATTCCATTGGTGGGTGGACGTATCGAACAACAAATTCAAAGTATTGGACAGCGTTTAGGTGAAAATATTAGCCAAGGCTTATTGCAACCGTTTACCCATCAAGCTTCACACCAAGAAAATGCCACATATCGCATGATTGCCAACAAGGTCAGTCAAATTGCCATTGAAAACAACCCTGAAATTGACCGTTTGGTGGAATCTGCCGTGTTTGAAAGTTTAGAAGCCTTACGTGAGCAAGTGAAGATTAAACAATGGCAACAAGTGCTCGAACAAAAACAACCAGATCAAGAACCCAAGACATGAAAATATTTAACGGATACGCTAGAGAAATCATGCAAATTGGTCTAGGATTTGCTCTATTTGATAACATGACTTCGACCTAAAAAATAAGTCGTAAAGAAGTTTTAAGGAACAAGTATGGCGGATATCCGGATCACCGGCAGAATGGTTAATTTTACCCGATTAACCTTTGATACAAATGATCATCATGCGATCCGAGAACAACTGACCCAGATGCTCAAAGACACCGCGTCCCAAGGCACGTTGGTCATCTTAGATTCAACCGTTGAACAAGAGCTGATCGCCTTGATTCAATTGTTAATCAGTTTAGATTTACAACCTATGGCAGTGGTCGATGGGATTTTGGGCGAGGCAGCACGTTTAATTCAATTTCCAGTGTTGCCGGCTGACCGTCCTTTGCAGCGAATTAAAGCCACACAAGAACAAGTGGTGGAAACTCCGGCACCAACTCAAGATGAAGCACAGCCTGCTGCGGCAAAAATTCATCATGCAACCTCTTATCACAATGAAATGTTGCGTACGGGTCAATGCCTTGTACAAGACCACGGCGATATCATTTTAAGTGCAGGAATTAACAGTGGTGCAGAAGTGATCGCTTCTGGAAACATACATATTTATGGTAGTGTACGAGGTAGAGTGATTGCCGGTGCAGGCGGCAATCATGCAGCACGCATCTTTTGCCACTCCCTAGAAGCAGAGTTGGTTTCAATTGCAGGTACATACTGTGTTGCGGATGATATTCCGGCTCATATGACCAAAAAACCTGTACATATTTATTTAAATGATGCTCAAGAGCTTGTATTTGAAGCTTTAGAATTTTAATGTATAAATAATCACCAAAATACGTCATAAAACTGCGTATTTAAACCCTAACAGGAGTGGATTCGGTGGCGAAAATTGTTGTCGTAACATCAGGCAAAGGTGGCGTAGGTAAAACTACAACAAGTGCATCGTTTGCAACAGGTTTAGCCCTACGTGGCCACAAAACTGTTGTTATTGATTTTGACGTAGGCTTACGTAACTTAGATCTTATTATGGGTTGTGAGCGCCGCGTGGTGTACGATTTTGTCAATGTATTAAATAACGAAGCACGCTTACAACAAGCCTTAATTCGTGACAAAGACATTGAAAACCTCTATATCTTACCTGCATCACAAACACGTGATAAAGATGCCTTAACCGATGAAGGTGTCGCGCGTGTCATGGACGAACTCGCGCAAGAGTTTGATTATATTATCTGTGACTCACCTGCCGGTATTGAACGTGGTGCGATTTTAGCCATGTACCATGCCGATGAAGCGATTATTGTGACCAATCCTGAAATTTCTTCAGTGCGTGACTCAGATCGTATTATTGGTATGCTCGACAGCAAAACCAAAAAAGTAGAAAACAACGAAGGGCGAATTCGTAAGCATTTATGTATTACACGTTTTAATCCTGAACGTGCTGAAAAACAAGAAATGCTCACGATTGACGATATTTCAAAAGATATCTTAAAAGTCCCGACCTTAGGTGTTATTCCTGAGTGCAAGAGCATCTTACAAGCGTCTAACGAAGGTAAGCCGGCCATCTTGTATACAGACTCACCTGCAGGCCAAGCTTATGATGACCTTGTGGCGCGTTTCTTGGGCGAAGATCGTCCTTACCGTCACCTAGAAGTCAAACAAAAAGGTTGGTTAGCACGACTATTTGGAGCTTAAGATGGCAGGATTTTGGAGTAAGTTGTTTAGCGGTGATGAAAAACCCTCGAGTGCGCAAACCGCCAAAGATCGTTTAAAAGTCATCGTGGCATCAGAAAAAGGCTTAAGCAAACGCTTAACCCCTGAAAAAATTGAGCAGATGAAAAAAGAAATCATGCAAGTGGTGAACCGCTACGTGCGTGGTGTCGATGAACAGCACATCCAAATGGCAGTGCGTTCAGAAGCCAATTTAGAAATGTTAGAAATGAATATCAATTTGCCTGAAGAGCGATAATCTCAATTCTGATTAGTCAAGCAAATTGAATCAAGGCAAAATAGCGCAAGTTATTTTGCCTTTTTAATGATTGACAACAAGCCAAGGAGATTGCGATGGCATTATCTCAGCCAGCGACATTTAACGAAGAATGGTCAGACGAGCGTGTATTTGCCTATTTAACCCAGCTGCCTCCTGCAAGTGTAGATGCAGATTTTCACGTTCTTTATCACGCATATAAACACATGCGTCCGAGTGACTATGAACGTTTATTAACTCAATTTGTAGCAGATGGTCGCAATGTAAATGCTACAAACCCTGAAGGTCAACGTATTCATGACGTGATTGCAAAATTCCCACGCCATAGCGCTGAGTTTTTGGCTGTATTAGCAAAATTTGCTTAAATTAAGTGAGTAAAGCTTAAAAAAAGCCTGCATCTGTAGGCTTTTTTTATAGCTCTAGAATGTACATCAGACCTGGGAAACTAAGTACAAAAAGCAAGGTTTGTAGACTAATCACCCCAGCCATGAGTTTATAATCCCCATTTAAATAACGGGTTAGAATATACGATGATGAAGCTGTCGGCAGTGCAAAAAATAGCGTAATAACCAGACTCTCAAATTGGCTTAAAGCCAAGAGCTGAGCCACTGCATACGCTATCAAAGGCACAACAATCAAACGTCCCACACTATTTAGACCTAAGCGCCAAATATCCTGTTTTAACGCCTGAAATTGCAATGCGGCACCTACGGCGAGCAGACCAAGCGGTAGGCTCACATTTGCTAATAAGCGTATCAAATCCTCTATACCACTGAGTAGCTTAAAACCTGTTAAATTAAATAGTACACCTGCCAAGCAGCCTAAAATTAATGGATTTTTAAGTACAGCCAAGCCATTGGTTGTCCAGTGACTGTTTTGCTGCGAAAAAGCCAATAATGAAATAATATTTACAGTTGGAATAGCAGTAGCAATCATCATAGCGAACATCTTCACGCCATCACTACCAAACAGGCTCCCCACTAAAGCGAGGCCAATATAGGTATTAAAGCGAATATGACTTTGCACATATACTGCAAATTGCTCAGCTCGAATGGCAAAAATATGTTTTAAAACCCAAAAACCTGCACTGACTAAGGCGATGGTAAGTAGCATCGTCAATAGTACCCAAGTTAAGCTCTTTAAACTCAATTCTACAAAAGCTAAGTTATTAAATAACAGTGCTGGAAATAATATAAAATAATTAAGTCGCTCTGCGCCAGCCCAAAACTCTGCACTTAAAAATTTGCTGCGCCTGAGCGTATATCCTAAAGCAAGTAAACAAATCAGCGGTAGCAAAGCCATGAATATATGCAACATTATATGTTCGTCTTGGATGATTTTTGCTTAATATAAACCTCATAGCAATTCATAATAAAATGAGGTTTTACTCATGACCTTAAGCCAGTTAAAGATTTTTGTATTAGTGGCAGAACTGCAAAGCGTTAGCTTAGCTGCTAAGCACCTTAAAATTACCCAGTCTGCAGTATCCCATGCACTAAAAAGTCTAGAGCAAACTTGGCAAATTAAGTTGTTTAATCGCGAAGGTCAGCAGATGCGATTAAGCGTAATTGGGACAAGGTTACTGCAACATGCCAAAGTCATACTCACAACAGAACAAACCATGCAGCAAGAAGTGGCCGCATTAAACGGGTTACAACGCGGTCAACTCAGAATTGGCTCCTTCGGCGCATCAGCTTCGATTCATTTACTTCCTGAACTGATCCAAGCTTATCGACAAAAATATCCGCATATCGAAATCTTTATTAATGAAGGCACAGATCATCAAGTAAGCGAATGGATTTTAAATCAAGAGGTTGATGTAGGATTTGCTGTGTTACCCAATCTGCAACTAGACAGCTATCCTTTAATGCGTGATATTTTTATTGCTTTGGTGCCCAAAAGTTACCCGATCGCCAAACAAACCAGTATTGCCATTGAGCAGATTCAGGACTATCCCTTTATTATGACGCATGCAGGTAGCCAAGCACATGTGGAAAATTTACTTAAACAACACCAGATCAATCCTAAAATTCAGTATCAAGTGTCGCAGCTACTCACCATTTTAAATATGGTAAATCAACAAGAAGGGATTTCGATTGTGGCAGATATGGCAATGAGTCCGGCACTGTTGCAATTGCATCCTAATGTTGTTAAACGTCCACTGCTGCCAAATATTGAACGCCAAATTGGCTTAGCCGTAAAAAATCAACAACTAATGAGCCCTGCGACACGTGCATTTATTACCCTCGCCCAACAACTTTATAACGAAGCATAAAAAAGCCTGCATCTGCAGGCTTTTTTTTACACTAAAATTTCACGCTTACCATTGGCACCTAAGGCACTAACAATGCCATTTTCTTCCATTTGGTCAATAATACGCGCAGCACGGTTATACCCTAAGCTAAATTTACGCTGTAACGATGATGTAGTGGCTTTACGCGTTTCGAGCACAAATGCCACACATTGGTCATATAAAGCATCACGATCAGCCCCACCCTCGCCATCTTCAAAACCACGGCTGGTAGGTTCTTCATCGTAAGGGGTCAAGATTTCATCCACATAGTTAGGTGCTGCACGTTCACGCCATGCATCACAAATGCGATTGACTTCATCATCGCTAATAAAGGCACCATGCACGCGTTCTGGTTCAATTTTACCCGGCCCTAAAAACAACATATCACCATGACCAAGTAAATCTTCAGCACCGCTGGCATCTAAAATGGTACGTGAGTCAATTTTAGAGTTGACGCGTAACGCAGCACGGGTGGGAATATTGGCTTTAATCAAACCGGTAATCACATCCACCGATGGGCGTTGTGTGGCAAGCAATAAATGAATGCCCGCAGCACGTGATTTTTGTGCCAAACGGGTAATCATCTCTTCAGCTTTTTTACCCACTTGCATAATCATGTCAGCAAACTCATCTGCCACAATCACAATGGCAGGTAAAGGTTGCAAACGTGGCGCAAATTCACCGGCAACAGACTCACTGGCTTTCCAAGTGGGATCAATTAAATCTTCGCCATTGGCAATGGCTTCTTCCACTTTACGGTTGTAATCGGCAAGTTTACGAATTTTTAAGAACGACATGAGTTTATAACGACGCTCCATTTCATTCACACACCAATTCAGTGCATTCACGGCATCTTTCATATCTGTCACCACAGGCGTTAACAGATGTGGAATATCGCTATAGTTGGCAAGTTCGAGCTGTTTAGGGTCAATTAAGATTAAACGCAATTCATCAGGGCTGTATTTGAGTAACATCGATAAAATCATCGAGTTGACTGCCACCGACTTACCTGAACCTGTAGTACCTGCCACCAACATATGCGGGGCTTTACCTAAATCAGCAATCACCGGACGACCTGAAATATCTTTACCCATTGCCATAGACAATAAACCTTGTGGGTCGGTAAAGGCAGGTGCTGTGACTAGTTCAATCAGGCGCACCATTTCACGGCTGCTATTCGGAACTTCAATACCAATATAGGGTTTACCCGGAATCACTTCCACTACACGCACCGACGCCATTGACATAGAACGGGCTAAATCACGTGAAATATTGGTCACTTTTGAGGCTTTTACCCCCGGTGCCAAATCCAATTCAAAACGGGTCACTACTGGACCGGGCTGCGCTTCAATCACTTTGGCTTTAACATTAAACTCTTGTAATTTAATTTCAAGCAGCTCAGATAAACGGCTCAATTGTTCTTCGGTAAAATTAACTTTTTTGTTAGGATCAACTGAGTCTAATAGATCAATGCCCGGTAAAGGCGATAAATCCTGACGTTTTTTCGCCACTTGCATCGCCCGTGACATGGGACGACCAAAAGCATCGGTTAAAGGTGCATCAAACTCATCAAGCGTCTCTTGCACAGGACCTGCGGTTTCTTGCCACGCTTGAATAAACTCTTCTTTAGACAGCTCTTTTTTTTCGTTGCTGATACTCAGGTGTGGCTCAGGCTGAATCATGTGCGCTTGAGCAGGCGCAAGTGCTTTTTCTAACTCAAGCTCTACATCAGCTTGCTCTGGCACTGCGTTTAAGGTAGGGCTTATGATGGGCGCAGCCACGACAGTTTGAATCGGGGCTTGTACAAAGGCAGAAGATTGCGCATAACTGCTTGCTACACGCGGCTGATCTTTTAAAATATCATCAATCGCAGCAAGTTCTGCTGCAATGTCGGCATCTTGCTGTTTTTCATGCTCAGGCTGAGTCAACACAGGTGCAACCAGTACATCACCCTCTTCTTTTTCTAGAGTTGTTTTTGGCACATTGGCCATTAACTCATTAAAGATCTTGTCATCATCCCAATCTAAAGCCGGCTCTTGTTGTACAGCAACTGCTGCCGGTTTTGTTGGAGCATGTTGAGGTTCAACTATAAGGTCAGCATCAGCAGCTTTAAGTAAGGCGTCAATTTCTTGTTCTTGGGCTTGTTCACTGTGTAAGGCACGCCATACTTCGGTATTGGCTGCAGCTTCGCGTTGTTGTTCTTGGACTTGCTGTGCAGCTGCAAGACGCTGTTCATGTTCTTGTTGTGCCTGTTGTTTGGCTTGTAACTCGGCTGCTTGTTGTTCAAGTTGCTGTTGTTGGGCAAGCTCAGCATCACGTTGTTGTTGGGCGCGTTGCTCCTCGGCAAGACGTTCTTTATTGAGCATATCGTTAAACAAACGTTCTGCCACAGCATCACGTACTGGTGCATGTTGTACAGGCTGATGCTCTTGTACAGGCGTCACTATGTTTGCTTGTGGTACCTCAATTGGTGCTGTTTTTGCTGCCGGCGTAGTCCGATCAAATACAGCTTCACTTTCGGGTACATTTTTATAAAACAAATCTTGTAGCTGTGCCGGTAGAGCTTTTAAAGTGATGAGGGTTTTGTTCCACTTGACACCAAAAGCCAAGGTAAACAACAACACCAAAAATGCCACTAAAAATACTGCTGCGCCGTAAATGGTTAATAAACCAGTTAAACTTTGGCCAAGTTCATAACCGATAATACCACCTGAGGCATTGGCAAGCGTATCGGCCGGCATCTCCCAAAACAAATACAGTAAGCTTGATGTGGCAAGTAAAATAAAAAATTGCGCTGCATAACGAAACGGACGCGTTAAGAAACTATGCGGCCACCACACCTGTACGGCTTCCATAAAAAAGTAAATCGGCAACAATAAACTTGCCCAACCTAAAAAGCCAAACAGCAAATCTGCAAGCCACGCCCCTGCTACACCACTGGCATTAGATACCTGCTGTGTATCACTGGAAATGTGCATCCAACCTGGGTCAAACGGCGTATACGTTACTGTTGCAAGGAACAAATATGTCCCAAATGAAAGCAAAAATAATGTCTGTAATAAGCGCTGTGCATAAGCACTCGACATTGCAGTCATATCCGATCCTGTGGCTAATGGGTTCAAAATTCAAAGCAGGCAGTACCTACTAAAGAGCAATATTATGCACCTGTTGCACAAAAAAAGATGCAGCAGAATCGCTAGATATTGTTAACTCAAGGCTAAACTTATTTTGTTGGCTATATAGCTTAAATCAATTTACATGATCAAAAATATCCACATTTAACTCATAAGACGCTTTGGGCTTTTACCTGTATAATTCCACAAATTACTCAATAAAAAAAGGATGCCCTCGATGAGCGCTCGTCACTCACGTTTAATTATCTTAGGCTCAGGCCCTGCAGGCTATAGCGCAGCGGTGTATGCGGCACGCGCCAATTTAAAACCGTTGTTAATTGCAGGTTTACAACTAGGCGGTCAGCTCACAACAACCACCGAAGTTGACAATTGGCCGGGCGACCCTGAAGGTCTTACAGGTCCTGCGCTTATGGAGCGTATGCAAGCGCATGCTGAACGCTTTGGTACAGAAATTGTCTACGATCACATCAATGAAGTCGATTTAAGCCAACGTCCTTTTGTATTAAAAGGCGATATGGAAGAGTTTACCTGTGATGCGTTAATCATCTGTACAGGTGCAACTGCGCAATACTTAGGCTTAGAATCTGAAGCTGCCTTTATGGGTCAAGGTGTAAGTGCTTGTGCCACTTGTGATGGTTTCTTCTATAAAGAACAACAGGTCATGGTTATGGGTGGTGGTAACACAGCGGTTGAAGAAGCTTTGTATTTATCTAATATTGCTTCACATGTGACTTTAGTACATCGTCGTGATTCATTCCGTGCTGAGAAAATTTTACAAGACCATTTATTTGCCAAAGAAAAAGAAGGCAAAATCAGCATTATTTGGAATCATCAAGTCGATGAAGTGTTGGGTGATGCCAAATCTGGTGTGACTGCTGTGCGTTTAAAATCAACCCAAGATCAATCCACTCAAGATGTGGCTGTATCAGGTATGTTTGTGGCCATTGGTCATAAACCAAATAGCGGTATGTTTGAAGGTCAGTTACAACTACGTGATGGCTATATTCAAGTACAAAGTGGTACATCAGGCAATGCCACCCAAACTTCAGTACCAGGTGTCTTTGCTGCAGGTGATATTGCCGACAGTATTTACCGTCAAGCCATTACCTCAGCTGGCTCAGGTTGTATGGCTGCTTTAGATGCAGAAAAATATTTAGATGCATTAAGTGATTAATATCGCTTAAAATACAAAAACCACCAGTGATGGTGGTTTTTTTCTATGTAAATATGACTTTATAAACAAAATTAATAGAATTTGAGGGTAACATGGCAACGAATTGGACAGACGGCTACCAAACCGAGGTAAATTACACCTATGGCTACTACAAAGAGCTGAGTCCGAATTTTCAGAAATTTTGCTTATTGGTGAATGGAATTGATACGCTCAATGACACCGAACAGCAACAGCACTGTGAATTAGGTTTTGGGCAAGGGGTCAGCATTAATGTACATGCTGCTTCATCAGACGGGTTATTTTATGGTACAGACTTTAACCCAGCTCACGCCGCACATGCCAGTATGTTGGCAAAAAAATCTAAAACGCCACACCATTTTTATGATGCCAGCTTTGAAGAGTTGCTCAACAAAGACTTACCACAATTTGACAGCATCAGCTTACATGGTATTTGGAGTTGGATTAGTCACGAAAATCAGGCGATTATTCTTAAATTTATACGCCAATACTTAAAACCCAATGGCATTGTCTATGTCAGTTATAACTGTTTAACGGGTTGGGCGACAAACATGCCGATTCGTGAGCTTTTCCATAGTCATTATGAATACAACAGTAAAAGTTTAAATCCGATTCAAAAAGTACAAGATTCACTGCAATTTAGTGAAGCGCTGCTACAACAACAGCCTCTGTTTGCCAAACGTAATCCCCATGCTCTACAAAAAGTTATAGACCTTAAAAAGCAAAATCCACATTATTTAATTCATGAATATTTAAATCAAGATTGGCAGTGTTTCTCTTTTCAACAAGTCATGCGTACCATGGATTGCGTCAAACTCAGCTATGCAGGATCAAGTGATTTAAACAGTCATTTAGATAAAATTAACTTTAATGCAGAACATCAAGAATTTCTCAATAGCATTGAGCATCCTATTTTAAAAGAACAATGCCGCGACTATTTTACCAATTCCCAATTTAGACGTGATCTGTATATTCGGGGTAAAAACACTTTAACTCCGTTGCAGCTTAAGCATCGTTTAAGCCAAGTTTCTTTTGTGTTGCTCAGTGCACCTCACAAAATACCTATGAAAATTGCAGGCTATTTAGGTGAGTTTAATTTACTCCAAGAGATCTATACACCTTTAACCCAATGTTTCTTGCAACATGACTATGCACCTTTAACACTTGAACGCCTAGTCAATGAAACGCAACTTGACTTTGCCGCAGTGCTTAATGCAGTGGTTATCTTATGTCACTTAGGACATATGCAACCGTGCTTTAATCTACCAAGTGAAACCGTGGTACAACAGTCACAACGTTTAAACCATTTCTTATTGCAACAAACCAACTTCCATAGCCAATATTCAGTGCTTGCCAATCCATATTCAGGGATTGGTATTCCTGTTGATCAATTTGCACAATTGTTCTACCGCGCGTATTTCATCGAAAAATTAACCAGCAAAGAACAGTTTGCTGATTTCGTGTTAAAAACTTTGCAAAGCTTAAATTTATTGGTGGTTAATGATCAAGGGGAAGCCATCAAAGACCCTGTAGCAAGTCAAGATATCGTCATGCAAAAAGCCCAAAACTTCCTTGATGCAGACAAAATTAAAATTGCCCAGCAATTAAAATTATTTGCTTAAACCTTAACTTCAACCGCAAGATCTTCTATGCTTGAGCATGATCTTGCGGATGATTTTACATGCTCACAACCTCTCAATTTATTTTCCCCAATCCTGTAGAGGTCGACCCTGAAGGACATGGCCTGATCTGTATAGGTGCTGATTTAGCCCCGAGCACCTTGCTTGAAGCCTACACACATGGTTTATTCCCTTGGTTCTCTGAAGGTGAGCCGATTTGTTGGTGGTGTCCCGAACCGCGCTGTATTATTCAACCGTTTGCTTACAAACCGAGTAAATCTTTACTACGCAATATGAAAAAGTTTGATTATACAATTACTGTAAATCGAGCTTTTGAGCAGGTTATTCGTGCCTGTAGCATGCCACGCAGTTACGCCAATGAAACCTGGATTTCAGAAGACATTATTCAAGGTTATTGCCAATTGTTTGAACTCGGTCATGCCTATAGTGTTGAAGTTTGGCAGCAAAAACAGTTAATTGGTGGTTTATATGGTGTATGTATTGGGCAAGGCTGCTTTGGTGAATCGATGTTTAGTCACCAAACCGATGTCTCAAAAATGGCATTTTATACACTCATGCTGATTGGACAAGACAACCAATTGCCTTGGATTGACTGCCAATTGGTCAATGACCATTTACTGAGCCTTGGAGCAAGTACATTTTCTCGCCAAACCTATCTTAATTCGTTACAAGATGTGATAAATGCCCCTGCCCTCGATTGGAAAAAATATCGAGACAGTGTATTTTCAAGTAAAACAATAGCGCAAAACATGTGCCTAAATGAATGAGAAACAATTAGAGGGAACTTGTTATGAATTCTTATCACCCGCAATCCCTGTTAAATGAATTACAGTATTACATTACACCGCCGCACAATTGCAGTTACTTAGACAATAAATCAGCACGTATGGTGTTTTTAGACCCAGCACAACGTATTGATGTGGTCACACTCTCAGAACTATCACGCTTAGGTTTTCGCCGCAGTGGCGATTTTGTTTATCGCCCTGAATGTCACTTATGCCGCCAATGTTTATCCTGTCGTGTGCCTGTTGATATTTTTCAAATGAATTCTCAACAAAAAAAAGCATGGAAGCGTAATCAAGATTTAACGATTAAAATTACGCGTACGCAAGATGCCAGCTCAGTTCACTATGATCTGTACGCCCGTTATATTAACCAGCGGCATTTTGATGGCGATATGTATCCGCCCAATGAAGATCAATTTGAAAAGTTTTTAATGCATACCTGCACAGAAAGTTTCTTTTTAGAACTTTGGCAAGGTGAGCGCTTAATTAGTGTGTCTACTTGCGATCCTTTAGATGATGGGATTTCAGCTGTATATACTTTTTTTGATCCCGATGAAAATCGTCGCTCATTGGGGGTTTTTGCAATTTTAAAACAAATTGAATATGCCAAAGCGCACGGCTTAAACTATGTGTATTTAGGCTATTGGGTGCCGCATTCAGGCAAAATGAACTATAAATCGCAATATGTACCCTTAGAATTGCTCATTGATGGGCAATGGCGCCGTTTAAATCGCATATTAAATGCCGAAGAAATTGAGCAATTAGGGCGATCACTGATGACCACCCTACCTTCAGGTTGGAACAATTCAATTATTAAATGAATTACTTAAATAGCTGAGCAAAGTCATCACTACAAGATTTCACCATAATAATGGCATGTTCACGCGTGCCATCTGCTTTGGGATAATAATTTTTGCGTAAATCAATTTGATGAAAATCAGCTTTTTCATACAGCTTAATCGCAGCAGTGTTGCTTTCCCGAACTTCTAAAAAAATTTGAATTGGGTTGTTTTTTAATAAATTCAATGAGGCAGTAAGCAGCTCATAACCTAAACCTTGCCCCTGTTGGTTTGGATCTACCGCCATAAGTAATAAATTCGCTTCATCTAGTACCGGTTGTAAAATACAAAATCCAACCACACAGCCATTTTTCTCAATCACCGTGCTTTGGTATTGTGCCGTAGCGTCAACAAATTGTTGTTGGTTCCACGGATGGGTTTGCACGCTTTTTTCAATTTGAGTAACGGCTTGAACATCACTCTGCTGCATTAAACGAATCATGTTCGTGGTCTTATCTATTACACTAAATGTGCATTATAGAAAGATTGAGTAAAAAAGCCAGCCATAAAAAAAGCGTCCCAAAGGGACGCTTTTTTCACACAATTAATACTTATGCAATTACTTTCGCAACAACACCAGCACCAACTGTACGGCCGCCTTCACGGATTGCAAAGCGTAAGCCTGCATCCATAGCGAT
>NZ_CANQLZ010000033.1 GCF_947624825.1 uncultured Acinetobacter sp. | reverse complement strand
TATGATAAGATTAACCCGTTAGGTCAGGTGGCTTAACTTAAATAAAAAAGTCTCCGACAAACCCGGTACGGTTCAATGTGGATTAAACGATTTATTTCCAATAGTGTAAAGTTGAAGCTTTATAATACAGGATTTCTTTTATAAATCATTTTACTCAACTCTAAGTTATATATTCTAGCAATCAAATCAAATGGGGATTAATCTAGTAGGTCAAAACCATCTAGCCTACTAGCGACTTATTTCTATCCCTAAAAAATATGATAATTTTGACTTATTGAGCAAAATCTTCAATTTTTAAAGCGTATTTTTCTATAAACTGAGTATAAGCTTTCAACTTATTTAAAGTTTCATCTAAATTAATCAATTTTGATTCGTCTTTTACCAAATAATCTGTTTTAAGGATTGTCATTGTCTCGCCACTACCAAAACGCGTAGGTTTCTGAAAACTTAGACCCTCTTTTTTGGCATTTTCCAAAAAGTGTTTATAGCAAATATTTCTGAACTTACTATAATTTTCAGGCTTACGAGCATTAATTTTTAGAACAAGTTCATTTTCCTGAATTTGAAGATATTGCCAACAAGTTTCATTCTTTTCAAAAGCCCACCAATATCCCATGAATCCGCCATTTTGATTCGGTACATATCCCCAATCTCCACGATTTAATTCTTTTTGGACATATTTAAAGAATCCAATCCAATTCTTATTATTCCATTCATCTTTATAAATAAATGCATTAACTTCGTCTTCAATTTCTGTAATATAATCTTTAAAGTTATTAAAAATATCACTATTCACATCTTTATAAGTTTCTAAAACCGCAACTAACTTATCTCTAGAAAAAATCTTAAATCCCTCTTCGACTTCCTTTTTATAATTAGATTGATCATGCGTTTTAAAAAATATAGCTAATACATTTTCCTCCCCCACCTCTGAAACTATAATATTTCTATATCTTGTTAATTGATCACCATGTGCTTTTGTTCCAGTTTTATCTTCTATAATAATAGAGAAATTGTTGATTTTAAGAAGTATGTCGATGTTTTTATATTGTTTATGGAGACTAAATTCCATGATCTGTTCAGGCATTTTTTTATCTTCTAATTCAAAAAATGCTGCAATCAAATTCATTGCGCAACTTTTGATTCTTGGGTCTACATCTTGATATTTAGGATTCACATGATCAAGCAGCCAAAAAATAAAAGCGTCCTGCGAGAGTTCTTTAGTTGCGTATTTAAAAATATTGGGTTTATGCATTTTTTACTCAAAAAAATAAGGGCTGATTAATCAGCCCTTATTTTATACCGCTTATTGCTCAATTAAAAATCAATTAAGTCAACTGAGCAGCAGCAATTTTCTTAGTATCAACATCTTTAGATGCGTCAGTGTACGCATCCATTTTGTCAAAGCTTAAGTATTGATAGATGTCAGAAGACATGCTGTCAATTTGAGTTGCATATTGTTGGTATTCTTCTGGAGTAGGTAATTTACCCAATACAGCAGCAACAGACGCAAGCTCAGCAGAAGCTAAGTAAACGTTCGCACCTTGACCTAAACGGTTAGGGAAGTTACGAGTAGAGGTAGATACACAAGTGGTGTTAGGCGCAACACGTGCTTGGTTACCCATACATAATGAACAACCCGGCATTTCTGTACGCGCGCCAGCTTTACCGTAGATGTTGTAGAAACCTTCGTCCATTAATTGACGCTCGTCCATACGCGTAGGCGGTGCTAACCAAAGACGTGTAGATAAAGAACCACCTGGTACTTTTTCTAACAATTTACCCGCTGCACGGAAGTGACCAATGTTAGTCATACATGAACCAACGAATACTTCGTCAATTTTCACGCCTTGAACGTCAGATAACAATTTCGCGTCATCTGGGTCGTTTGGACAGCAAAGCACTGGCTCAGTGATAGTTGCAAGGTCAATTTCATACACTTTGGTGTATTCAGCGTCCGCATCAGCTTTAAGAAGTGATGGGTTCGCTAACCATTTTTCCATGTTTTCAACACGGCGCGCCATAGTACGCGCATCGCCATAACCTTCAGCAATCATCCACTTAAGCATCGTGATGTTAGAGCGTAGGTATTCAGCCACTTTCTCTTCAGACAGAGTGATCGCACAACCAGCAGCAGAACGTTCAGCAGACGCATCAGATAATTCAAATGCTTGCTCAACAGTCAGGTCAGTTTCCATTTCTGAAAGATCGATCTCAAGGATACGACCAGAGAAAATGTTCTTCTTACCTTTTTTCTCAACTGTTAAATCACCTTGTTGGATCGCAACGTAAGGGATTGCATGTACAAGGTCACGTAAAGTGATACCAGGTTGCATCTTACCTTTGAATTTCACAAGGATAGATTCAGGCATGTCTAGTGGCATAACACCAGTTGCAGCAGCAAATGCTACAAGACCAGAACCCGCTGGGAATGAAATACCAATTGGGAAACGAGTATGCGAGTCACCACCAGTACCTACTGTATCTGGAAGAAGCATACGGTTTAACCAAGAATGGATAATACCGTCACCTGGACGTAAAGATACACCGCCACGGTTCATGATGAAATCAGGAAGTGTGTGGTGAGTTGTTACGTCAACTGGTTTTGGATATGCTGCTGTGTGACAGAAAGATTGCATAACAAGGTCAGCTGAGAAGCCTAAGCATGCTAAATCTTTAAGTTCGTCACGAGTCATTGGACCTGTGGTGTCTTGAGAACCAACAGTGGTCATCTTAGGTTCACAGTAAGTACCCGGAAGTACGCCTTGACCTTCAGCAAGACCACAAGCACGACCTACCATCTTCTGCGCTAAAGTAAAGCCTTTTGCGTTTGCAGCAGGTTGCACTGGCGTACGGAATAATGTAGATGGCTCAAGACCTAACGCTTCACGCGCTTTAGTGGTTAAACCACGACCAACGATTAAGTTGATACGGCCACCAGCACGCACTTCGTCAAGAAGTACTGGAGTTTTAAGTTCAGCTTCAGCAATTTGCTCGCCGTTCTTAGACGCAGTTACTTTTGCAGCAGCGTGGTCAACATTAAGAACGATTTCGTCGCCCATGTTCATGTTTTGAACATCGATTTCAATCGGTAATGCGCCCGCATCTTCCATTGTGTTGAAGAAAATTGGTGCAATCTTAGAACCTAAGCAGTAGCCGCCATCTTTCTTGTTTGGAATATGTGGAAGGTCTTGACCGAAGAACCAAAGTACAGAGTTAGTTGCAGATTTACGAGATGAACCTGTACCTACAACGTCACCTACGTAAGCAACTTGGTTGCCTTTAGCGATCAATTCTTTGATTTGGTTTAATGGACCAACTTCACCTGGTTTTTCAGGGTTGATGCCATCACGTTCGTTTTTAAGCATTGCATTTGCATGCAATGGAATATCTGGACGGCTCCATGCGTCTTGTGCTGGAGACAAGTCATCAGTGTTGGTTTCGCCAGTCACTTTGAAAACAGTTAATTTGATTTCAGTTGGAACGTCTGGACGGCTTGTGAACCATTCAGCGTCAGCCCAAGACTGAAGCACTGCTTGAGCATTGGAATTACCCGCTTTTGCTTTGTCAGCAACGTCATGGAATGCATCAAATACAAGAAGAGTTTTCTTAAGTGCTGCAGCTGCAAGTTCAGCAAGCTCAGCGTCATCAAGAAGTTCAACTAAAGGAGCAACGTTATAACCACCAAGCATTGTACCTAGTAGGTAAACCGCACGTTCTTTAGAAACCAGTGGAGAAGTCGCTTCACCTTTTGCCAAAGCAGCTAAGAAAGCAGCTTTTACATACGCAGCTTGGTCAACACCCGCTGGAACACGGTTTTCAAGCAAGTCAACTAAGTATGCTTCTTCACCCGCTGGTGGGTTCTTTAATAATTCAACTAATGCAGCTGTTTGAGCATCATCAAGTGGCTTCGGTGGGACTCCGAGTGCGGCACGTTCTTCAACGTGTTGGCGGTAAGCTTCTAGCACGGTGTTATTCCTCTTTTTTAAAAAATTATTTACGATTTCCTGCTTATATAAAGCTTCGCAAACAATATGGACAGCAAAATATTACTAAAATTCACGTTAAAAGTTAATGCGCCTAAAGTATTTGTTTGTGATGCTCATTATTTTCTATCTAAATGATGTCTAGATTGTTTATTCCATGAGCATATATTGGTGGTAAAACCAACACAGTGTCTTTAAGCGAACCCCATTTACGAACATTAGTCATAAAAAAGACAAGCTTATGTTGTCTTTTTTATTTGAAAAAATCCATTCCACCTTAGTGTACAGTACTTGATTTTATATATTGCTGAAAATTCGCCCGATCACCGATAAATTTTAAAATCATTTGATCCTCGTGTAACAAATCCACAAGGCAATCGGCAAAGCGAATCGTCACCAAATAGCGTTGTGCTTGTTCATCAATACAATCACGTAAAATCACCTGATCGCCACAATGCAACACATAGCCACCTTTGCCTAAAACCATCATGCCGCGTCCATCTTCAAGTAAAAAATCCTCATGATTTAAATAACCGACCACTTCCATGACTTGACTCCTTTTTTGTTGTGTTTATAGTCTTGTTATAGCCGCTTTTTTGTTTAAGTGCCAAAGTTTATTGTTGCGAAAGTTAAGCAATACAGCCCTTTTGAGTGCGCTCCATTTGAATAAATTGACCTTCTTGTTGTTGTAAGCGATAACGTGCCAAAACCGCTTCAGCCTGATCATTGACCTGTTGATTTTGTTTACGCTCCCGATTAAAACTAAAAATGCTCTTGGCACCATCAAGAAAATTATTACCGGCCGCTTCTGCAACTAAATTTGCGCCAGGAATGGGAATAAAGTTTGCACCAGCACTCACTAAACTTCTTAATAGTCCGCCTTTTTCTGGTACTTGTGAGGGTGCTTGAGATAAATTTTGTGCATACGTCATCAAATTTTGTAGGTCACGCTGATTATTTGATGCATATACTGCCAAATCAGCACAATTGGCTTGAGCTAAAGCGGCTGCACTAATGGATTGATACTGCTGTAAGTTTGAATGTTGTAGGGCTTGTAATTCAGCCAATGCAGCCTTGGATCCTGCATAAGCCGATGTGGCGAACATGCATGCGAAACAATAAAATACCCCAAGTAGAGCATGTTTAAGCTTTTGCATAATATGTATCCTTTTATGACTATTGGTTAAAAATTAACCAATATTGAAGTATAAGGAGCTCAACACATAATCACAAAAGATCTTAAATTTTGATACAAAAAAACCGTTCCTTAGAACGGTTTGTATTCTGGGATTTCATCAAATGGGGTACTTTGACAACGCTCGGTCACCTCAGCACGAATTTTTTCACGCTTTTCACTTGGATTGTCATTGACTTGATCGCTAGATAATAAATAGACCTCGTCAATCACCTCTAAAACAAATTTCTTGGTGGTTGGGTCTTCAAGCTTTTCAGCATGTTCAATCGCAGCTTGCTTTTCAATCGAGTTCTGACGATCAAGCATAATGGTACGTGCAGCATTACCTACACTTTTACAGTAGCCTTGCCATTGCTGTTCGGGGGTTAGGGGTGGTTTTTCCGCACAACCTGCCAATGCCGCTACAATCGATAAAGTAAATAACTTTTTCATGAATCTCTCCTGTTGCAGGCTATAATAATGGAACTAAAAGCGCTGTAAAGCCTCAATAAAAAAAAGCGCTCCGAAGAGCGCTATCTTATTTAGAATTTCCAATGATAGAACACATCCACAGCGCGCTCTAAGGCTTGACTGGCTTCTACATAGACCCGCTGATTCATCTGGTAACGCAAAGTCAATTTATTGACTGGCGTAAACACACCAACACCATAACGAATAAATAAATCTGGGGTAATGTAACCGGTCACTGAAACTTGTGTGTCATCGCCTGTGCCTTGTGCATCTAAAGCTAAACCGCTTAAGCCAATGGTACGTCCAATTTGATTGGTTAAAGCACGCGTGCCGCCTAAGCCCATGCTGATACCTGCCGCTGCAATGGTATTATTTACATCAGACTTAAAGCCTTCTGTTTGGCTAATCCCATTATTCCCATCGTTAATACGACCGGTAATTAAAGCATTTAAAGCCTCTTGTTCAGACAAGCCTGCATCATTATAAATTTGGATATTTGGACTGGATGCATTGCCTGTAACACGTAAACCTACTGTGCTGCCTTGTACCACTTTATTGGCTTCTACATCTAAACTTGGATTGGCCAATGGTCCATTAAAACGTGCAATCGCACGATTAAGATCCAAGCTTTGTCCATAAGCTTCAATTTTTACCCGTTTAGACACCCCAATTGCCCCGTTGGCACGCATAGCTGTTTCTAAACCACGCTGTGATAAGTACAAACGCCCCAACAGTGGAATACGGCTATCAAAGCCTTGGAAAATTACTTGATCACCCAATTGCACCATCACATCCGCACGTACATCCCAAGGTTTGGCTGCACGTAAGATTGCCAATTGATTCTGTCCCTCTTGCACAATACGTACATCGGATGACACATTCACGACAGGTGCTGCGGCTTCTGGCATGGAAATCAAAGCGCGTGGTACATGAATCTCACCATTTACGCTAATGCGGCGCTGTGCGGGTAACACATCCATGCTAATTTCAGGATCAACAATAGCCGTAATCAACGGCGCTTGACGGATCAACAAATCATCGCCTTTGAGTTTAAGCTGAATACGTGGCTCATGACGCCAATCAATGGCACCGGTCAGTTGCCCGACTCCACGTCCACTATTGAAGGCACCATTGATCGTGGCTTGATTTTGGCGAATCGCCGAATACAGTTGAATATTGGTTAAATTCACCGGCAAGGAAATCATGCTGATAGCGCCATCTTTTAGACGTAAATCACCATTGAGCTGTGGTGCGCTCAATGCACCTTGCACTTTACCGGCAAAAGATAAATGCCCGCCAATAGAACGCACATCCTGAATAAATGGCTTCACAATTTTAAGGTCAATGTCTTTAAAGGCCACATCACCGCTGATGTTTTTACGCGCACTATACGGGTCAATCAATACATCAGCATAACCTACACCGCTGTTTTGTGTGGTGACATCTAAGCGCAGTTTTAAACCTTGCGATACGCTTTTGGCGACCACTGCCACTTGTTTATAGTTGATTTTAGACGCGTTATATTGAGGGTCTTCAGCGGCTAAACCAATGCTGCCATCTTGTGTGACTAAACGCGCATCGAGTTTGGGTTGTTGTCCTTGTGCCCATGAAGCTTTGGCGTAACCATTGACTAAACCGGTAATACTCAAACCTTCTGGCATAAAAGCTGCAAAATCATCTAAATTGACGTTACGCGTGATGAAAGACACATTGCCTTTAGATGGACTGATCCGTAAGGGTTGATCGGCACACAATTGACTTTGTTGACTGACCCAACAATGCGCACCCACCAGTAATTCTTGACGCGCTTGGTTATACACCACGGCTGCATGTTGACGTTGCACCAAACGGGTTCGTAGCGAATCAAAATCGCCTTTTTGGATTTGCCCCAGCCAATCATGATTGGCAGTAAAACCACCTGCTAACTGGACATTAAATTTGCTCAGGCGGTTTTGTGCTTGTACTTTTAATACATGTGCATTGTATTGTCCACTCAGTGAAATTTCACCTTGTTGAATTTCACGCCCACCGGCACGCAAGCCCACTAAAGTGCCACGCATTTGTGTAGCTGTGGTGGTTGAGGTGGGTAAATCACCTTGCAGACGCATTTTTTTAATGCTGAAACTGTCATTCAAACCAAAATCATCCACGGCTAAATTGGCGGTGGCTTTTAAGCGCGGTGCAGCTTGTACATTTAAGTTCCCATAGATGCGCCCACGTAAACCCGGATACAACTCATATAAGGCAGGTGCATCAATACTTAAACGTAGGTTTTGCGCATTGCCTGTGGCTTGCAATTGGTTATTGGCATAGGCCAAATACAAGCCATTGGCTTCAAATTGACTTGGCACAAAGCCATTGTGGTCATTTTTAAGCAATACAGACAGATTGCCCTGACCACGTAGCGGCTTACCATTTAACTGACCCGTGAGTTTGAGTTGCTGTAATTGAATTTGTTTCAGTTTGTCGGTCCATGTGCCTTGAGTGGTGACTTGACCGGATATATCACCTTTGACACCTGCAACAAAATACTGCGGTTTAAACTGATTTAAAGCCGCATTGATTTTCCAACTTAAAGTATTGGCTAGATTCACTTGCCCATTGGCTGAGATATTTCCAGCAATACCACGATGTTGGAAATGCTGAATATTTAAAAACTCTGGCGTACCTGCAATTTTAAAATTTAGACCCCCTTTAGACACCGGCATATCACTGGCATCTAAATCCCCCTCATAATTAACGGCATAGCCTTTAAAGCCACCACCGGCTTTTTCGTCATGAAACAAAACTGCCGCTGTACTTTTCCCACTTAAACGCACGGTTTGACTTTGCTGTGTTAAGCGACCTAACAGGTTAATGTTTTGTAGTTGAATAATTTGCTGGTTGGGTAAAGCATAACCTGAGGCAAGCACTTGACCATTTAAACGATCTACCGGTAAGGCGCTGGCCAAACTTTGTGGATTAAAATCCTTGGCGTTTAAATTAGCACGCCATTTGAGTTGACGTTTTTCATCGGGTAATTCCACCACTGCCGTACCATTTAAGCCACCTGTGTCAGCTTGATAGTTAAACTGCGGAATGTTTAAAATATTATTTTTAATATTGAGTAAGGCTTGATATTCCCCAGTTGGCAAAAAGCTTTGCTCGTGTTGCTTAATTTTCGTTTTGACTGCAATGTTTTGCTGACCGTCAAGCAAACTGACTTGTGCGCGGCCTTGCTGACTGGTTAACCAGCCCACATAAGGTATTGCACGGTCTAAATCACGCCATGTAACATCCAAGTTAAGCGGCTGTGGCTTATTGGCTTGCTCGGGATTTTGATCAAGTTTAAGCTGCCATGTTTCATCGCGATCAAAATCTACATCCGCAGTTAAATGCAGACCATTTTCCAAGGTGCCTTTTGAGGCAATTGCAGCATCCAAACTCGGCGGTAAAAAATCTTTGACCACCTGCGGAATAATAGGGTCTTTCGGGTTAATTTTATCTAAGCGACCGTGTAAATCCCAAGTCACTTGATTTTTCCAACTCACCACACCGGCTAAATTGACCGCGCCTTGCATCACTTGGCCATTTAAAGCATGGATGTCAATTTGATTGACAAAGTCGGTAAACATTGACGCCGTATATTGACCTTTTGGAATGTCTTGCCCACTTAGATCGGTGTTTAAATCAATGGCTAAACCTTGCGCATTGCCGTTAAATTTTGCAATCCCTTTTTCCGCAAATAATTTTTGTTCGGTTAAAAATGGCAAATGATACTGTGCAAATTTTAGCGCCCCAAACATAGGTACATTTTTACGTACCGGATGCACCACCACCCAACCGGTCAATAAATCAGGATTACGGGTCGCCACACCGGCTTGGATGCTATCCAAGCTGCCTGTAGCCACCACCTGAATATCATGGATATTTAAACTGTTATTTAGGCTAGGTAAATTAACCAAACCAACTACATCTAAAGGATACTTATCTTTAAAGTCGATACTGCCGGTGGCATTTTTGACCAACAAATAGCCCATACTGACGTTGGTGTCAGCAAATTCAAGTTTGGTGTCTTGCCATAGAGCATCGTTCACCACGGCATCGTAAAAATTAACTTGGGTACCGCTTGACGTTTCAATCAACAAATGGTTGAGATCGACATGATCAACACGCAATACAAATGGCAGACGAATTGGGCTAAATTTAAACGGCTCATCACTTGGTGGGTTCTTGGTAATAATCTGTAAATTCTGCACATCAGCACGGCTTAAATGAATTTCCTTATTTAAAATAGCTCGCCATCCCAAATTCACATCGGCACGGTCAATTTTAACCTCTACTGCAGCAAGGTTGAGCGCCACATTACGTAAAATTAAGCCCTGCCACAAATTACCGCCTTCATATTCATAGCGAATAATCTGTTGACGCTCCAACACCCGGTCCAACAAAAATTGACTGCCTGCATTGGTTGAAAACATGACCACCAAAGCAGCCCCAAGCAATAAAAAAATCAATAAAATTGAAACCAAAATATTGCGTAGCGTATTGCGCTGCTTTGGTGTGACGTCTGTGTTGGTGTCTAAATGTGGCATATTGTTTTGCTTACCCTAAAGCCTATAGTGCAGAGCCAATAAAGAAATGAACGCGAATTGGATGACCATCATCTGAAATACCAGACGCAACATCAATACGAATTGGACCAATTGGAGATGCCCAACGTACCCCAACCCCAACGCCATATTCGGTTGGGTTAGTAAAATCTTTGTCATAGGCATTACCCACATCACTAAAGATAGCTGCACGCCAACCCGGTTTAACTTGATAATTATATTCTAATGACGCAATCCCTAAGGCTTGTCCACCAATTTTATAGCCGTCAGAAATTGGCGATAAACTCTTATAATCAAAACCACGAATGGTTTGGTCGCCCCCGGTAAAGTAGCGTAAGTTATAAGGAATGTCTTTAAAGTCATCTACCACGATATAACCGGCTTGGGCACGCCCTACCATTTGATGATTTTCGTTGATGCCCCATGAATATAAGCCATTCCATGTAGCATTTAAAATGGCAATATTGGTGTCGGTGAGTAGATTTTCACTGCCAATTTCTGCTTTATAAGTCTGTTTAAAGCCTTTACTTGGGTTAACACGACGATTGGCTAAAGTTTGCGAGGCTTCATAACCAAACAGCAACGATTCTTGCTCAGGACTTGATAAAAACTGAGCATAGGTATCTTCACTGGTATCTTGTCCCACAATGCCTTTTTCAGTCAGACGGTCTAAACGATAACGTGTTCCAAAAGTATGCTGCCAACTGCCGCGTGGGTTTTTAATAATACGATCGGCACCCAACACCGCAGACTCAATCACTAAACTGCCCTTGGTGGCCACATCGTTACGCTGTTCGCGTTCATAGCCACCGACCAAACTAATATAGTCATCTAACGGATGTTTATATGGAATACTATAACGCCCATCAATTGATTGACGAATTTCAGACAACTCTAAGTTGGCATCAAAAGAATGACCACGCTTATTGACAATCGCACGGCGGTACTGACCACGAAAACGTACACCCGTATCGGTTCCATAGCCTAAACCGGCTTCTACAGTATTCAATTGATCGGCATTTAAGGTCACCAAAACCGGAATTTTTTTGTCTTGTTTGGCTTGTATACGTAAACGCTCTTTTTCTTGTTGTTGAGTCATTTGCTGGGTTTGCAAACGGGCTAAATTGTCTTGATCAATACCATCAGTGGTGCCGGCAAATTGGTTTTCATCCACCACATTTTGCGTCACTTCAGTGGGTGCATTGGTAATTGGTTTAACTTTGGCTTGAAATTGCGCTTGAGTGGCTTGTTCGGCATCCACTAAAGCTTGTAAATCAGGCGGTAACTCTAACTGATTTTCAACAGGATCTGGGATCACAGCATCCACTAAAGTATAGTTAAAATAACGTGAATTGGTTAAGGCATTGGCCAATGAGTTTACCCGCCAAAACGTATAGTCATCTCCATCTTCCCATACCACCATACTGTTTAAGATATCTATATCTAAAGGGAATTCTTGGCTGGGATCGCTCATACGAAAAACCGGCTGAGCCAGCTGATAACGATCGCCGGTTTCATAACGCAAATTGATATCAGCTGTTTGTTGAGGCTGTGTGACTTTAACATCGTGTAAGCGCCAATAAGCATCAAAATAACCATTGTTGCTTGCAGCCGTCACAATACGCGCTTTAGTCGCTTCATATTCACCATGATGAAAAATATCACCTTCAGTCAGTTCAGGTAATACTCCAATCACACGTAATTGTGCTTGATTAACACCAGCCCCACTAAATTCAATATTTTGACTGTTGACCAAGACTGGACGTTTAGGTGTGACCTCTACCCCCACCTTAGTGGGACTGAGCTGACTAAAACGAAATTCTGCCTCGTAAAAACCCACTGCTTGTGCTGCTTGATTGGTTAAAGTACGCAATTGTGGCAAAGCCGAATTAAAATCTGCAAATGACTCTTTGGTAAAACTCGACAGCTTAGCTTCAATATTCTTGGTCAGTTGCTCTAAGGCTTGATCATAATCTTGTTCACTCAATCCTTCAGGCTTGGCATACTGCTTCAGTTTAACTTCGGCACTAATGCGTGGGACTTGACTGACTGCATTGACATTACGAGGTCTGACTCGGTTGATAAGACGTTTAAATAAGCCCGGTTTATCTTCTTGGGCGCGTGTGTTGGCTGCGCTGGTATCACCAATCGAGGCACCCGTACGATTCGCCTCAACCACAACGTCACGATCGGCTTGAATACTTTGTATTAAAGCATCTACTTGTACATCTGCTTGCTCAATCTCAATCACATGCTGCGTGCTTAAAGGCACATCTGTTGTTTTTGTTTGACCAATCCGATAAGCCTGTGCATCTTGTTTAGCCTGTTCTGCAACTTGATAAATCTCATTCATCAAGTCTTGATCAACAGGCATAGGTGCAAGCGCCTCTAAATCATCAAAATTTAACGCAGACATCTGAGCAAGGGGCTGATCAGTGTTTGGGGCTTGAACTGGATCAGCACTTTGGGTAGCTATAATAAGATCAGCGGCAGCCGTATGCTGAGGCGCTACATTTTGCGACTTGAGTTGGGGCGTGGCATTGCTTAAGGTGTCAGCTGCGTAAGTACTATAGGGTAATATCAGTAAACTACAACATAGGCTATATGATGACAATACAGGTAAACTTACGCTTAAGGTTGACCGCTTTAATTGAATTCTGGCACGCATAGACCACTCAAAGTTTCATTATTGATTATGGAAAAATCACCAATACGTCATACATCACAACGTATTTTATGGATTTTTCATTGATTTGAGAAAAAAATATCATACATGATTTTACATCTAGATAAATCATACACTCACATTTCTTCACTCAATACACAGGATTGTGCCTTACGCCATGTCAAATCGTCCCTCTTTACTGCGTGATCGGCGCTTTTTGCCGATGTTTTTAACCCAATTTTTGGGTGCGTTAAACGACAATGTTTATAAACAAGCCTTGTTATTGGTGATTACTTACGGATTGATTAGTCAGCATAGCGCGCAAATCAGTACCTTAAATAACTTAGCAGCCTTGCTGTTTATTTTGCCTTATTTTATTTTTTCGGCCACCGCCGGACAAATTGCCGACAAATATGAACGTGCCCAGTTGGTACGTTATTTAAAAGGCGCTGAAATTGTAATTATGTTACTGGGTACAGCCGGCTTTTTATTGGGTAACTTATGGTTGTTACTGCTGGCTTTATTTTTAATGGGCACACAATCGACCTTTTTTGGCCCGATCAAATACGCCATTTTACCCGAAGTATTAAAACCCAATGAATTGATGTCTGGTAATGCCTTATTTCAATCGGGCACCTCAATTGCAATTTTGGTGGGCATGATCTTAGGTGGTAGTCTGATTGCGCTCTCTGATGGTAATTTAATGTGGGTGTCCGGCGCAGTACTGTGTCTTGCTAGCTTAGGCTATTTGTCAAGTCGTTTTATTTTAAAACAGAATATTCCTGCGCCTGATTTAAACATTGATTGGAATTTTTTTCGCACCAGTATTCAAACGCTTCGCTATGCCAAAAATTTACCTCTCATTTTTACCATTTTGCTGGGTAACTCGTGGTATTGGTTTTATGGTGCGACCTATTTAACGCAAATTCCACAGCTCACTCAAGAAAACTTGCATGGCTCAGAAAATGTGGTGAGTTTGCTGTTGACTCTATTTTCCGTGGGGATTGGTTTAGGTTCCTTACTGTGCCGTAAAATTGGCGGCAGCGAAGTCAATATCAAGATGGTGCCTGTTGGTATGCTCGGTTTAACTGTGTTTGCATTTTATTTAGCCGTCAGTTTAACGTTTATTCCGCCAATGACCGGTGAGCGTTTAGGCATTGCTGATCTGTTTAACAATGGTGCCAGTTATTACCATGTCATGCTCAGTGTTAGTTTACTCGGCATTAGTGGTGGTTTTTACATTGTGCCTTTATATGCCATGATGCAGGCCTATTCACCGCGTTCACATCGGGCACGGGTGGTGGCTGCCAACAATATATTAAATGCCGTGTTTATGGTGTCCTCGGCCGTGTTTTCGATTATTATTTTAAGTGTCTTAAACATTGAGATACATATTTTATTTTGTATCACTGCTGTATTGAGCGGGCTTTTTAGTATTTGGTTATTAAAACGCTTAAAACAATTGATGCCCCAAACACAGACCAATTTGGAGAATTAATCTATGCGTCATTATAGCGGCGTGGACAAACTTATTCATTCTTTTGATCAAGCCTTACGCAGTTTAGTGCCTGGCGCCACCACAGCACAGCGCAGCAATCCGGCACAACAGATGGATGCGCCCCTTGCTGTGAGTGAAGCACGTCATGTGGCCGGTTTAATGCGTGTAAATCACAGTGGTGAGGTATGTGCACAAGCCTTATACCATGGTCAAGCGCTCACTGCTAAACTACCTAGCGTGCGTTTAGAGATGCAACATGCCGCAGCAGAAGAACAAGATCATTTGGCATGGTGTGAAGATCGTTTAAAAGAGCTCGATAGCCATACCAGCTTACTCAATCCGGTGTGGTATAGCCTATCATTTGGCATGGGGGCTTTGGCTGGTTTAGCCGGTGACCGTTACAGTTTAGGTTTTGTGGCTGAAACAGAACGTCAAGTCAGCTTACATTTACAACAACATCTTGATCAGTTGCCAAGCCAAGATCAACGTTCATATCAAATTTTACAGCAAATGAACACAGATGAGTTGCAACATCGCGATACCGCCCTTGCCGCAGGTGGCGTTGAATTGCCGCTGCCCGTGCGTATGAGCATGACCGCAATATCTAAACTCATGACCAGCACCAGCTATTATATTTAAAATTTAAAGCCCGCAGTTGCGGGCTTTTTTATACGGCGCACTGCTCAAGGTGTACTTGAGTATAAGCATGTGCTGCATGACAAAATGCCGGATCAGACCACACGTCATACATCGGGATTTTGACATCTAAAGCCAAAGGTAATTTTTTAGGATTAAATTGCATCGCACTTAAACAACTCCCCCATGCGATTAAATCTACATCTAAACTAATTTGATGCGAGGGACGCACCCGACCTGAAGCATGCTCCATGGCTTTTAACTGCTCAAGCAGTTGCTCAACTGCAAGATTACTGGTGAGTAAGCAGGCAGCATTATAATAATCTGCCCCGACCCCATCACGGCATGGCATTAAATAAATGGCAGAACATTGCAGCTCACCTAAAGCATGCAATTGGCGATAGGCTTCAAAAAAATGTTGTTCAGGCTGATGATTACTCGCCAGTGCAAGGGCGAATATCGTGTCGGTGGCGTTCAAGACGAATTCCTACTGAATGGGCTTGCGCAATAATGGCAGGCTTACGGATGGTGATTTTAATCGATTCAATCGTTAAATAGGTAGTAAAAAGCGCATCCACCACCAATTTTGCTGCATGTTCAATCAATTTTGGCGCAGCCTCAACAATCACCCGATTGGCAATCTCACAAATTTCAGCATAATTGAGGGTATCCACCAAGTCATCCGACTCCCCCGCTTGTGCCAAACAGGTCTGAATCTCTAAATCAAGCAGCAACGGTTGTTTGATCTGCCGCTCCCAATTAAAACAGCCCACCACCGTTTCAACTTTTAAGCCCTCAATGACAATTGCATCCATAACCACTCGTATCTCTTGTGTGCTGATTGTGGGCTAGTGTAACGTGAAAACCAAACTTCGCGTAGCTTTCGCAAAATCTCATATAAAAAAAGACCTCATGTTGAGGTCTTTTTATGCTTATTATTGTTTAAGCAACACATTTGGATCAAGGGTTTGTACCATCTGTAAACGCTGATCGGCATAAATGTCGGTATAGGGTGCTAAAACGCGCATAAAGCGGTCAAAATACAACATTTGTTTAAACAGCAATGCAAAGTCGCGTGGGAAGCGAATGCCATGACGCTCACCTACCGCCACCATATCTAACATAATGTCATTTAAATCAGCAGGATTGGTATTTAAAACTTGCTGTGGATCCGCCAACATGACGCCACCAAACAGGCGCTCTAAATCTTGTGCCAAGACATTTACATCGACTTTATCTGCGGTCATGCCCATTTTGAGCATGTTTTGTGCCATTAACGGATAATTGGTCTGTTGTAACGCGTCCATAAACGCCATAGATGCCGTCCACACTTCAGGATTAAGCTGTCCGACAATCCCAAAATCAATAAAACCCACACGCCCATCTTCAAGCAACATTAAATTGCCAGCGTGTAAATCAGCATGGAAACTCTTACATAACATTAGGCTGCCAAACCAAGTATTCATTGCCGTAATGAGCACTTGAGATGGATCATGACTAACACGTTTGACCACTTCAAAATCTGTTAGCGGTACACCATAAAAACGTTCCATGGTCAGTACACGGCGGGTAGAATATTGATGATAAACCTTAGGTGCAGTGGCTTTTTGGTTTTGAGTTAGATTTAAATATTGTACAAAATCATCTAAGTTTTGCGCTTCTTCAATAAAGTCAACTTCGCGCACCATACGTACTTTAATTTCTTCAACGATGTCGGCAAGTGACGCAAATTTCACTTTCGGTACTGCTTTTTCAAGCAATTTAGTGACCAAATGCAAAACATTTAAATCAGTGTTTAAAATGGTATCCACACCTGGTTTTTGCACTTTAATGACAACATTTTCGCCACTCACCAAACGTGCTGCATGCACCTGTGCAATAGACGCAGATGCCAAAGGCTGCTCGTCAATAGAGGCAAAAATCTCATCTAAACGACGTCCAGCAAACTCCTCTTCTAACACCTTCAAAATATAATCAAAGGCCAATGTTGGGGTTTGATCTAAACAGCCTTGAAATTCTTCAACATATTCACGCGGAAAAAGCGATGGTGTACTGGCAATAAATTGACCGAGCTTAATATAAGTCGAACCTAAATCTTCAAAGGTTTCACGCATCAACTTGGCGTTGCTTGGGCGATCTTTGGCATACTTAATTCCGGCTTTGGCTGCAATCACTGCTGTTTCGCCCATACGCGCAACCGATCGCAAACCATCTAACACAATCTTTTTTTTCATAATGTCAGCGTCAAAGGTAATAGCTAGGCAGTGTAACAAAAATCCATCTAAATACGTATGTCTGTGCGTAACAAAGCCCGTTGCGCTTTAAGTTACACAAGCAGCTTTGTTTTTTGAGGGCTCTAAACGATTTATTGCTTGTTCTTGGGCATTTTTATTTTATAGTGAGTTTTTTGATTTAACCCCATAGGATGCCTGATGTTTGCTGCTGATTTTCCAGATACTGTATATGCCATTCAACATGTGGCTTTTGAAGATTTAGGCGTATGGGAAGATGCACTATATAGCGTAGGTTTAAGGGTACGTTATGTAGAAGCAGGGGTTGAAGATTTAAGTCGTGCTTTGCAACATAAAGGCTTAACCATCATTTTAGGCGGACCACTGAGTGTACATGATCGGCTGGACTATCCTTTTTTAGACCAAGAAATTCAACTTTTAAAAGCCCGCATTGCTGCAAACCTACCTACACTAGGCATTGGTTTAGGGGCAGCCCTGATTGCTTATGCCTTAGATGCAACGTTTAAAGCCCAAGCACAACAACACCTCAGTTGGTCAAGATTACAGCTTAATCATGAAGCTGGCTCATTATTGGCACCATTGGCTGCTTTAGACGTGTTGGATTGGCAAAGTGATGCGTTTGAATTACCGCAAGGCGCACACCAATTGGCAAATACTACACTCACAGCATCGCCTGCTTTTATGTACGGACAAAATATATTGGCTTTACCATTTCATATAGAGATTGCCACAGACAGCATAGAAAAATGGTTAATTGGTCATAGCCTAGCGCTACGTCAAGCAAATATTGAGATTAGCAGCTTGCGTGGCAGTTTTGAGCGCTTACTGCCTCCACTTGAAGCTGCGGCCCCACAGGTATTAATTGATTTTCTCAAGCAATTAAATTAAAAATTGCCTGAATATTAAATCTAAAAAAGCACCCAAAGGTGCTTTTTAACCACCACACCATACACTTATTTTTGTGCAGGTACTGTTGCTTCAGTGGTAATGTTCACGGTGATTTTATCGCCTACATTCGGGACATAAGCACCTACACCAAAAGCAGAACGGTCAAATGACGTGGTTGCATTAAAGCCGATTGCAGGGACTTTGGCCATTGGGTGCTGTCCTTGTTTATTTAATACTGCATCTAGCACCACAGGCTTGGTAATACCTTTAATGGTTAAGTCACCTGTAATTTTATAGTTTTTCTTGTCGCGAGTTTCCACTTTAGTACTTTTAAAAGTAATACTTGGATATTTCTCAGCATCAAAGAAATCTGCTTTTAACAAGTGCTCATCAAGCACTTTAACGTTGGTGTTAATGCTCGACAATGGAATCGTTACATGAACTGATGATTTCTCTGGTTTGTCATTATCTACCGTAATCTTACCTTGAATGTCGGTAAAATTACCTGATGGCGTTGAAAAACCAAAATGATCCCACGTAAACACAGTCGCTGTATGGGTTGGGTCAATGGTATAGGTCATAGGCTTTGCCATACTTAATGTTGCAACAGATGCAACCGCCAAACCGAGTGCCAATGCTTTAAATGTCATGCTTTTATTCCTTAATATCTATAGCTATTAATGTATATTAATCTCAAAAACTTACAGCAAAAAAGATAGAACAGTTTGTTGCAGCTTTAGAACGATAATTTTGTCAGCACTCTGTAATTTACTATATTAGGGCATTCGATATTGGGTAAATATGGTTTTTTGGCAAGCCCTTGCCCACAAAAATTAGCTGCTATATATACATCGTGCACATAGGCATCAGGTTTTAAACTCCAACAACTCGCATGTTCAATCACTTGATCATCCAAACATATTCCAAATTCATACATATGATGTAATCAGGGCGCTGCCATGTGCTTTGCTTAAGTGTGGCAGTAAACTCACCTGATAAAAATTTTAATCAGCCTGCCAAAGTGCTCACCATGCTTGATCGTCAATCTGTGATCATTTTTTTATATCAATCATGGTAATGTAAAAATAAAAGTTCAATGCCTCAAATGAAAGCAAATTTATACATAAGCAAAGTCATAGTTAAATTTAAAACCACAAACTTTTTTGAGCATAAAAAAACCTCATAAATGAGGAATTTTTAACTGCCTGAGAGAATTAGAGCTTTTCCACCAAGATACGGTCAATTTGCTTCAAGCCTGAGGTTTTTTCACGGTTCTTACGACGCACTTTAATTTGCTTTTCTTCTGCCATACTATCTAGCAGCAATTCTACTGCCACCATCGCTTCAAGTGGTAGATCTTCACCAATCCACTTTTGCTCACCAGCATCCATTAAGGTAATTTCATCGCTGATCTGTTCATATAAACTCATGTTTTATCTCTCTATAACACGACATCGTTGAATTTTATTCCAACTATGTGAAATAAATATTTAAAAAATAAAAGACGCCCCATAACTGGAGCGTCTTTTAAAACTATTGATTTAAAAATTAAGCAGTAATTTCTTTTACCGCAGCAACCACAGCTTCAGTGGTAATACCAAAGTGTTGGAATAAGTCTTTTGCAGGTGCAGATTCACCGTAAGTGGTCATACCGATTACGCGACCGTCTAAACCTACAAACTTCCACCAGTAATCCACATGAGCCGCTTCAACAGCAACACGTGCACGAATATTTGATGGAAGAACTGCTTCACGGTAAGCTGCATCTTGCTTCACAAACTCTTCAGCACATGGCATAGAAACAACACGAACGCCTTCTAATTGAGCATACGCGTCCATTGCCAATGCAACTTCTGAACCTGTAGCAATGATGATGGCTTTTAATTCGCCTTTTTCTTCAGCCAATACATAACCACCTTTTGCTACATCCGCAATTTGTGCTTCTGTACGCGTTTGGAATGCTAAGTTTTGACGAGAGAAGATCAACGCAGTTGGACCCTCGCTACGCGTTAAAGCAGATTTCCAAGAAATTGCTGCTTCAACAGTGTCACATGGGCGCCATGTATTTAAGTTCGGTGTACCACGTAAAGACGCGATTTGTTCGATTGGCTGATGTGTCGGACCATCTTCACCCAAACCGATTGAATCGTGTGTGTAAACATGAATTACACGTTGCTTCATGAGTGCAGACATACGTACTGCATTACGTGCGTATTCCATAAACATTAAGAATGTTGCAACGTACGGGATGAAACCACCGTGAAGCGCTACACCGTTTGCAATTGCAGTCATACCAAACTCACGTACGCCATAGTGTACGTAGTTACCCGCAGCATTGTCTTGAACGCCTTGCGCGCCTTTCCAAAGTGTGAGGTTAGAACCTGCTAAATCCGCAGAACCACCAAGGATTTCAGACAACATTGGTGCAAATGCTTGGATTGCATTTTGGCTTGCTTTACGTGTTGCAATCGTTTCAGCTTTTGCATTCACTTCAGCAATATAAGCATCCGCTTTTGCAACGAAATCTTCAGGTAATTCACCAGACATACGACGTTTAAGATCAGCTGCTTCTGTTGGATATTTTGCAGCGTATTGCGCAAATACGTCATTCCAAGCTGCTTCAGCAGATGCACCTTTTTCTTTTGCATCCCATGCTGCATAAACATCAGCAGGAATTTCGAATGGACCTTCAGTCCAACCTAACGCTTCACGTGTTAACGCAATTTCGTCATTACCCAAAGGTGCACCATGGCAATCTTCTTTACCTTGTTTGTTTGGTGAACCTAAACCAATAATCGTTTTACACATGATGATGGTTGGTTTTTGAGTTTCAGCTTTGGCTTGTAAAGTTGCAGCACGTAACGCGTCTGCATCGTGACCATCAACTTTAATCACTTGCCAGCCGTAAGCTAAGAAGCGTTGTTCTGTATCGTCAGAGAACCAACCTTCTACTTCACCGTCAATAGAAATACCGTTGTCATCGTAGTAAGCAATTAACTTACCCAAACCTAAAGTACCTGCTAATGAACATGCTTCATGAGAAACACCTTCCATTAAACAACCATCGCCTAAGAAGCAGTAAGTAAAGTGATCAACAACTGAGATGTCTTCTTTATTGAACTGCGCGGCTAAGGTTTTTTCAGCCAGTGCAAAACCAACAGCATTGGCAATACCTTGACCCAATGGACCTGTTGTTGTTTCGATACCCGGTGCATAGCCTAGTTCTGGGTGACCCGGAGTTTTAGAATGCAATTGACGGAAAGCTTTTAAATCTTCGATTGAAAGATCATAACCCGTTAAATGAAGAAGTGCGTATTGCAACATTGAGCCATGACCATTTGATAATACAAAACGGTCACGGTTCGCCCAATTTGGGTTAGTCGGGTTATGGCTCATAAAATCGCGCCATACCACATCAGCAATATCTGCCATCCCCATTGGCGCACCTGGATGGCCTGAGTTTGCTTTTTGCACAGCATCCATTGCTAGTACACGAATTGCGTTGGCAACACGACGTTCATTCAGTGGGGTCGTCATAGGTCAGAGTCCAAATTATTGGTTAAAAAGAACATGAATCAAAATTCAAAACTACCGTATATTGTCTTAAAAAAAAGCCGAGGGGTAAAGCCTCGATGCCGACATTTCAAGATTTATTACACGATCAACACAAGATGAGGTGCTTAAACTGCGTTTTTATTAAACAATAGCTAAGTTTTTTCATTTTAGGCTCAAACTTGGTGCGGTTAAGTTGTTTTTTAAGTCAGGCTTTTAAAGTGAGTCGGCATTTAAATAAAGCGCGATATTCTTAATTTAAATGTTTTGGCACTTTGAGTCACAATACACATCGCTTCACACATAATTCACATTTTTTGCATATTTGATTTTCTTTATCAGTTTTTTAAATAAATAAATCAGATAAAAACAGGTGGAATTGCAATAAATTGCGCCATTTTCACATTCTAGAACTGGTCCAAAAGTCTAACTCGATGTAACATATCGCGTCTTTTAATTTAACTGTGATAGGACTATGCGCGAGTACGCTGTATTTACCTCGGAATCTGTAAGCGAAGGCCATCCAGATAAAATGGCTGATCAAATCAGTGACGCTATTTTGGATGCTATTTTAAAACAAGATCCATACGCACGTGTTGCTTGTGAAACACTGGTAAAAACGGGTGCTGTTGTACTTGCCGGTGAAATCACAACCACGGCCAATGTTGATTTTGAAGCGATTGTCCGTAATACCGTTAATGGTATTGGTTACCACCATTCTGATTTAGGCTTTGATGGTTCAACCTGTGCTGTGATTAATATGCTGGGCAAACAATCGCCAGAGATCGCACAAGGCGTGGATCGTCAAAAACCTGAAGATCAAGGTGCCGGCGACCAAGGTTTAATGTTTGGCTATGCAAGCCGTGAAACAGATGTATTAATGCCTGCGCCAATTTCATATGCGCATCGCTTAATGGAAAAGCAAGCAGAACTACGTAAACAAGGTAAATTGTCTTGGTTACGCCCCGATGCAAAAAGCCAAGTGACTTTTGCTTATGAAAATGGCAAACCGGTACGTTTAGATGCGGTGGTATTGTCTACACAACATGATCCTTCAATTTCACAAGCACAACTCAAAGAAGCTGTGATCGAAGAAATCGTGAAAAAAGTCATTCCTGCTGAAATGCTCCATGCAGCAACCAAATTCCACATTAACCCAACCGGTATGTTTGTGATTGGTGGTCCTGTTGGTGACTGTGGTTTAACGGGTCGTAAAATTATTGTAGATACCTACGGTGGTATGGCACGTCACGGTGGTGGTGCATTCTCGGGTAAAGATCCATCAAAAGTGGACCGCTCTGCTGCATATGCAGGTCGTTATGTCGCCAAAAACATTGTGGCCGCAGGTCTTGCTGAAAAATGTGAAATTCAAGTGTCTTATGCCATTGGTGTGGCAGAGCCAACTTCAATTTCAATTAACACGTTTAACACTGCAAAAGTGTCGGATGAGTTAATTATTGCATTGGTACGTGAACACTTTGATTTACGTCCATATGGCATTACCCGTATGTTAGACTTGTTGCAGCCAATGTATCAACAAACTGCTTCTTATGGTCACTTTGGCCGTGAAGGTTCAGATACTGCATTTACATGGGAAAAAACCGACAAAGCTGAAGCATTACGCGCAGCTGCGGGTCTGTAACAGCAAAAAAATCAAGCCCGCAATTGCGGGCTTTTTTTATGGCAACGGTTGCTGCTGGCTTGGCTTTATTTCAAATAAGCGTTGTTGTTCTGGCAATACCTGTTGTTCATGCTTTAAATAACTATGTGTCAGTTGCAATGCAATGACCAAAGCAAAACAGGTTACAATACAAAACACCCAAAATCCAAATGGGCTTTTAATCTGATGTGAACCACACTCAGGACAGGTGTGGGTATCGGCTTCAACTGCCTGATTACAGCAGGCACAGCGATATTGCTCACCTAGCATAGGTATACTCCTATGTTTATTCTATATTTGGCATTGTGGCATGAGTTGTGCGTCATCTTTGTGACACTTTGTATTTATTTTTTATCAGGAGCCGTTATGGTGCAATTAATTAAAAAAGGTGGCTTACGTGAGCGTGCTAATCGTAGCCGTCGTTACCAAAGCTCAGAAAACTCAATCACTACCTTAAATCCAAACCGTTATAAAGAACAACGCTTAACTAACGAACAACAAGAAAAAAGACCTACACTTCCATCCGTTGATGCCCTAAAGTAATTGCAGGGCATCCCACCATAACCACAGTGCAAACATTAAAAATAAGCCGCCTGAAATGATGTCAATATAACTGCCCGAACGTTGGTACAAAGCTTTGATTTTAGGCATCGACATAATCAGCATAAATAACACAAAGGTTAAAAATGTTTGTAATGGAATTAAAAATGCCAATTGGGTTTTTAAACTGGCATCTGCTGATGATGACAAAGCCAAAGAAAAAACACTGCTAAAATAAATTAAGGTCTTCGGGTTGGATAAATTGGTGAATAAACCCAATAAAAAATAGTTTTTAGCTTGAGGTGCTTGCACACCAGCCTCTAAATTGGCCTCTTGTTGAAAACTGGCTAAGCCGCCTTTGAGCATCGCCCAACCCATTTTGGCTAAAAAGAAGCCACCAAACACCATGAGGACTTGTTGAATCCATGGCCACTGCTGCATCAACATAGTAAAACCAGCTAAGGTTAGCACCACCCACACCACAATACCAACAGAAATACCGGCAATAATGTTTAAAGTGTTCGCACGCGTGGTAGATGCTGCACTTTTGGCAATTAGCAGAACATCAGGACCTGGACTCAACTGAGCCACAAAATGCAACAGGCCAATGGTCAGTAATAAAGACATAACAAATCAATCAGCGCAAATAAACGTAAATTATACGGCTAACCACAACAAAAAACCGAGCACATGGGCTCGGTTTTGGCAAAAAGCTTGGCTTTATTTTCGATTTACGTCTTTTAAATCTAAACGTTTGGCATCGGGAGTTACTTCACGCGCTTCACCATCAATAATGGTTGAGTCACGACCACCTTGACCTTGCATATCTTGCATTTGACGCATTAAGTCTGCAAAAGGATTTTGGCCTGCTGCCCCGCCCATATCAGCGCCCATGCCACCCATCATTTTTTCCATCATGCTATGTTGACGTTTCATGACAGCTTTCATCGCTGCAGCTTTAAAGGCATTTTGTACCGCAGGAATTAAAATTAACACCGCCAATACATCGGTCATTAAACCTGGAATGAGCAAGAAAAAACCTGCAATAATTTTAGGTAAATTTGCGCCTAATGCTGGATCGCCCATGGCCATGCCCATTTGCATTTGTTGCATTTGTGGCATAACACCGGCTGCGTATTTACGCACCATGCCCATACCAATAAAGAATGCGGCAATAAACCAAAAGAATACGTACCACATGCTACCCACGAGGTCACCCACGCCGATCCACACGAAGACTTCTAGAATAAGGCCAGCTAAAACAATAAGCGCTATTTTCATGAAAATTAATCTAATCTCAATACAATATGTCGGTGGCAAGCCCCTAATAATGAGCTTACCTCTACTATTTATGGGGGAGATTTTAACGTTTACAAGCCAAGATGACGACTTATTTTTGTGAGGCAATGTTGGATATTTTTTAACTGCTTGAATGCACTGCACAACTTTATCGATTTTTTTTGCCTATAATGCCCCACACTACAGCGATACATTATCAGGGCTATGAGCTTAATTATTGGGATTGACCCCGGTTCACGTTTAACAGGGTATGGCATTATTAAAAAAGATGGGCAACATCTAAGTTTTGTTGATGCCGGTACCATTCGCACTGAAACCACAGAAATGCCTGAACGTCTGAAACGTATTTTTGCAGGGATTGACCGCATTGTACGTTTCCATGGGCCAACCGAAGCGGCAGTGGAACAAGTTTTTATGGCACAAAACCCTGATTCTGCTTTAAAACTCGGTCAAGCGCGTGGAGCTGCAATTGCCGCTTTAACCAACCTTGATTTGTCTGTGGCCGAGTACACGGCGCGACAAATTAAACAATCGGTGGTGGGCTATGGTGCCGCTGATAAAGAACAAGTGCAAATGATGGTGATGCGAATTTTAAAGCTTGAGATTAAACCGCAACAAGATGCTGCCGATGCACTTGCCGCGGCGATTTGTCATGCCCATGCTTCAGGCAGTATGAGCAAAATGGCAGTATTAAACGCCTTAGGCGGCATGGCGCGTGGTCGAAGTCGTACCACAAGCCGGCGTCGTTAAGCCTGAATCTTAAAGTCACTATAATTTAAAATTTTACAACTGTAATAGTCTAAATGCGTGACCTGAGCCTGAGGAGGGCCAATTAGGCTTTGATCAAGGAGACCCTGCAATACAAAAAAATCGCCTACAATCACAGCTTCAACTTGGCCTGTGCTTAAATTTTTAACATAACCACTTATCCCTTTGGCTGTTGCAAGCCTTGCAAACCAAGCGCGATAGCCCACGCCTTGTACTTGACCCGTTAAGGTAAGATGAAATCCTTGTTGCATTGTTATTCTCCATTGACTACTTGATAAATCGCTTGATTCATATGCTGTGCTTGTAAACCGCGCTCGCCATTGCATGCCAATACATCACCAGCTTTAGCGTGTAATGTGACCACTTGATGTAGGGCAATGCGCTGTTGAAATTGAGCTTTTAAACTGGCGAGCATACCGGCCAAAATATCGCCCATCCCCCCTGTTCCCATACCGGGATTACCAGCACAACAGATCCATAATTGTTGTTCTAAAATTAAACTGCCTGCGCCTTTTAATACCCAAACACCGCCATAACGGTGTTGGAGCGCATAAATAGCTGCCACACGATCGGCCTCGATTTCATTGACCGAGCAATGTAATAAGGTTGCAGCCTCCCCCGGATGCGGAGTTAAATAGGTGTGTTGACTTAATGGTTTTGGAGTTTTGGCTAAAAACCATAATGTATCGGCATCCAGTACAACAATTTTATCAGCTTGATTCATCGCATCAAACCACTGCCCAAATTGCTGTTCAGCCCATGCATCACGACCTAAACCCATGCCAAAGCAAATCGCATCGACTTGATTGATTAATGCTTCACGCTCAGATTGGGACAATTGATCAATATCGCGCAACATAATATTGGGGCTACGCGCTAAAATCGCACCATGATGTTTGGCATCACACACCAAGGTGACTTTACCTGCACCGGCATAAAAAGCTGCTTCTGCGGCCATAATCACCGCCCCACCCATCTCGGCATGCCCACCAATCACCAACACATGCCCATAACTGCCTTTATGTCCAAAGGCTTGACGTTTGGGTAAGTTAATATGGGTGGGTGACAATTGTGCTATGGCTGTTAAATCTGGATCTGTTGGAATTAAATCGATGAGGTGAATCTGACCACAATAGGCTTTGCCTTTAGCAGTAAATAAGCCTATTTTTAAACCCAATACAGTAAAGCTATGATCTGCCACCACCGCACAAGGCAGTGGCTGTCCAGTATTGGCATTTAAGCCACTCGGCACATCAATAGCAACTTTTAAACCTGATTGTTGATTGATATGCTGAATGATCTGTTGCCAATCTTCAGTTAACTCACGATTTAAGCCAATTCCAAACAAAGCATCTATATAAGCATCATAAGTCCGTTTAAAATCAAAGCCTTGCTCAATCGTCACGCCCCTGTCTTTTGCAGATTGATACGCTGTATGTAGATCGTGTGATGCGCCTAAGTCATTGGCATAAATACAAACATCAAAACCTGCTTGCTGTAAATATTTTGCAATCAAATAACCATCGCCAGCATTGTTACCTTGCCCACAACACACGGCGATGCTTTGAATATTATGTTGAGCAAACAACACTTTTAACTGTTGTGCAATGGCCCATGCCACTTGCTGCATCAAACCGTAAGATGAATTTCCCTTGGCAAACCAGCGCTGCTCCCATGCTTGAATATCGCGGCTATGATAAACTTGCTGCATTGTTTTTCCTTGTTTTATCTTTATGACTGCTGCCTCTTCTCCTGTTATTACCACTTATTCTGATGATCGTGTCGCACTTAAAGCATGGATTAAAGCAGAGGCACTTGCTCTTGGTTTTGCTGATTGTGTCATTGCCCGACCCGATGCTCAAGCTGAAATGGCACGTTTAGAAGAATATTTAAAACGCGGTTATCATGCCGATATGGATTTTTTGGGCGAAAATTTAGAAAAACGTGCTGATCCCACTTTATTGGTACCGGGTACCAAATGCATTATTTGTGTACGTATGGATTATTTGGTGGAAACACCTAAACCGCGTCATGTGCCCGATGCACCCAATCATGGCATTATCGCGCGCTATGCCCGTGGACGTGATTATCATAAAGTCATGCGCGGTCGTTTAAAAACCTTATCGCAACGGATTAAAGCACGTGTGGGCGAATTTGAATCACGCCCTTTTGCCGACTCGGCCCCGATCTTTGAAAAATCCTTAGCTGAAAATGCTGGAATGGGATGGACAGGTAAACACACCCTTTTAATTCACAAAAAATCAGGCTCTTTTTTTGTACTCGGTGAATTATTTAGCGCTTTAGATTTACCCTTTGATGAGCCGACCACCAAGCACTGTGGTTCATGCACAGCCTGTTTAGATATTTGTCCGACTCAAGCGATTGTTGAACCGTATATGCTCGATGCACGCAAATGCATTGCCTACTTAACTATTGAGTATAAAGGTATTATTCCAGAAGATTTGCGCCGCCCAATTGGCAATCGTATTTTTGGCTGTGACGATTGTCAGCTGATTTGCCCATGGAATAGTTTTGCTAAAGTCACCCCAATTGAAGACTTCCAACCGCGGCATGGTTTAGATCGTTTGAGCTTATTAGAACTATGGCAATGGGATGAACCTACTTTTTTAGCCTATACCGAAGGTAGCCCACTACGCCGTACAGGCTATCAAAGCTTTATGCGCAATGTGGCAATTGGCTTAGGTAATGCACCCTTTAGCCTTGAGATCATTACACAATTAAATGCTCAGCGTGAGCTACATGATGAGGTTGTGCAAGTGCATATTGATTGGGCATTACAAGAGCAACACCATAAACAAAGTTAAACTTCGCGGCGAACGTGTTAAAGCGTACTGTATATTCCCAAACAGTAGTATCACTTCACGTTCGCAACAAAATTTTTAGCATAGATATCTTTTCATGTTTTTTTCCAAACTTTCAAAAGGAAATTTTGTTACTAAAACTTCATTAAACCAGTTAACTTTGCAATTAAATTAAATTTTTTATTTTTATACAATTACGCTTCAATTGGCTCAGAAAATTGGTATTTTTTGCCTTTACGCGCATTTTTTCTACGTTATGCTAAAAAAAGTCATACGTTTAAAGGAATAAAAAATGTCATTACGCCATGATTGGACGCGCGCAGAAATCAAACAACTTTACCAACAACCTCTTTTAGACTTATTACTTCAAGCACAAAATATACATCGCAGCCATTTTACTGCCAATCATATTCAAGTCAGTACATTACTCTCCATTAAAACAGGGAAATGTCCTGAAGACTGTAAATACTGCGCTCAATCTGCACATTATGACACTCAGCTCGCTGCTGAAAAAAAAATGGCGGTCAACACTGCACTTGAACATGCAAAGGCTGCCAAAAGATCAGGTGCAACACGTTTTTGTATGGGAGCGGCATGGCGTAACCCACACGAGCGCGATATGCCCTATGTCTTAGAATTGATTGAGGGCGTCAAAGCTTTAGGTTTAGAAACCTGCATGACCTTAGGCATGCTAAATAGCTCACAAGCTGAGCGTTTAGCCAATGCAGGTTTAGATTATTACAATCATAACTTAGACACATCTCGTGAATATTATCCAAACATGATCACCACACGTACTTTTGATCAACGTTTGGACACGTTACAAAACGTGCGTGATGCAGGTATGAAAGTTTGTAGTGGTGGTATTGTCGGCCTAGGTGAAGATATTCAAGACCGCATTGGTTTATTGCATGAATTGTCAACTTTAGCCATGCATCCAGAATCTGTACCTATTAACTTATTAGTACCAATTCAAGGCACACCTTTAGGCGATACAGAGAAATTAGACATTTTAGAATGGATTCGTACGATTGCCGTAGCACGCTTAATTATGCCTAAAAGTTATATCCGGTTATCAGCCGGACGTGAAAATCTCAGCGACTCAGAACAAGCATTGGCGTTTATGGCAGGTGCAAACTCGATTTTCTCAGGCGATAAATTACTGACCACACCCAATTCAGGGCATGGTCAAGATCAAGTATTATTTAGCAAACTTGGACTTCAACAAGAACCTAGCAAAACACCCGTCCAACAATTGGCGCTTGATGCGATGGCAGTCTAAATATTTAAGCAAAATTATGCGCGGTAATTAAAATGCCATATTGCGCATTTAAATAATCACCTTGACGAATGATGTCCATGCCATTGGCATGTTCAACGGTTAGCTCTCGGCGAACACAGTCATAGCTGAGTCGTTCAAAACAATCTTGATGATGACTCAGCCAGGTTAAAGTATCGGCTAAGTGCTCATCTACAATATAAGTTAAAGCTTTAAAATCTTTCATCGTGTCAACATCCATCAGCCTATGAAACATAGGCTGATTGTGTTTGATTAATGCTGTGCGACAAATTTTGCACGCGCCGCATGCAATTTTTTGTAGCTGTCAATTAAACGCAAATGGCGATCTAATCCTTCCAATTGCATATTGGTTTCGGTTAAACCATAGAAGCGTGCGCTGCCATCTAGGCAACCTAAAGCGGCATCCATGCGTTCGTCACCAAACATACGACGGAAGTTATAGGCATAATCGTCAAGTGCCATATCATCATCAAGCTCTACTTCTAGCACCACATTTAAGCATTGGTAAAATAAACCACGCTCAACAGTGTTGGTGTTGTATTGCAAGAATGCCTCGACCAAATCTTTGGCTTCTTCAAATTGCTCTAAAGCCAAATAGACTTGAAGTTTGAGTTCCAACAATGTGAGTTGACCCCACACGGTATTGTCATCAAATTCAATCCCAATTAAAGTTTTGATTTCGGTGTAATCATCAACCTCAAGCTCTTCTAAACGCTCAATCAATGCTTCCAATTGTTGGTGATCTAAACGATGTAAATTTAAGATATCTTCACGGAATAACAAAGCTTTGTTGGTATTGTCCCACACCAAATCTTCAACCAAGTAAATTTCTGAATAACCCGGCACCAAGATTCGGCATGCTGTTGCACCTAAGTGTTCATACACCGCCATATACACTTCTTTGTCCATATCTTGCAAAATATTAAACAACGCTTGTGCTTGATCAGCATTACTCGCCTGACCGTCTTGGGTAAAATCCCATGCCTCAAAGTCATAGTCAGCTTTGGCACTAAAGAAGCGCCATGACACCACACCACTTGAATCAATGAAGTGTTCTACATAGTTATTGGGTTCAGTCACTGCATTAGAGCTAAAGGTCGGTTGTGGCAGATCATTCAGACCTTCAAAACTACGCCCTTGTAATAATTCAGTTAAACTGCGCTCTAGTGCCACCTCAAAACTAGGATGCGCACCAAATGAGGCAAATACACCGCCTGTGCGTGGGTTCATTAAGGTCACACACATCACAGGGAATTGACCACCTAATGAAGCATCTTTGACCAACACAGGGAAACCTTGCTCTTCTAGGCCTTGAATACCTGCCACGATGTTTGGATATTGATTTAACACGTCTTGCGGTACATCAGGCAGTGCAATTTCGCCCTCTAAAATTTCACGCTTAACAGCACGCTCGAAAATCTCGGACAAACACTGCACTTGTGCTTCAGCCAATGTATTGCCTGCACTCATACCATTGGATAAATACAAGTTTTCAATCAAATTGGATGGGAAATAGACTGTTTCACCATCGGATTGGCGCACAAATGGCAATGAACAAATGCCACGTGCGGTATTGCCTGAGTTGGTGTCATATAAATGTGTACCCAACAATTCATCGTCAGGGTTATAAATGTCACGGGTGTAATCATCTAAGATTTCAACAGGTAATGCACCATCTACACCCGGCTGAAACCATTTTTCATCTGGATAATGCACAAATTCGGCATTGGCGATGTCTTGACCCCAAAATTGATCATTATAGAAGAAGTTGCAATTCAGGCGCTCAATAAACTCACCCAATGCCGAAGCCAAAGCACTTTCTTTGGTAGAGCCTTTACCGTTAGTAAAACACATTGGAGATTGTGCATCGCGAATGTGTAATGACCATACATTGGGTACAATATTACGCCATGATGCAATTTCAATTTTCATGCCTAAACCTGCCAAAATTCCAGACATTTTGGCAATGGTTTCTTCAAGCGGTTTGTCTTTACCTAAAATATAGGTAGATTGTTCTGAAGTTAGGCTTGGCATAAGAAGTGCTTGGGCATCAGCATCAATGCTTTCGACTTCTTCAATCACAAATTCAGGACCAGTCTGAATCACTTTTTTAACTGTACAACGGTCAATAGAACGCAAAATACCTTGGCGATCTTTTTCTGAAATATCCGCTGGCAATTCCACTTGAATCTTAAAGATTTGTTTATAACGGTTTTCAGGGTCAACAATATTGTTTTGTGACAAACGAATATTATCGGTTGGAATGTCACGCGCTGCACAATACACTTTGACAAAATACGCTGCACACAAGGCAGAAGATGCTAAAAAATAATCAAATGGTCCCGGTGCCGAACCATCACCTTTATAGCGAATGGGTTGATCTGCAATGACACTAAAGTCATCAAATTTAGCTTCTTGTCGAAGGTTATCGAGATAATTAACCTTAATTTCCATGCATGCACCTAAATCTCCTACATGCCCACATAGACATATAAGATTACAAGTAAAAATAAGCCGAATTAATGAGAGAAATTGACTTAAAAAGTAGACGCTAAGTAGACCATGCTCTTAGCAAGATAAGCGTTATTATAAAGGCATTTCGAGCAATTGATAATCTTTAATCATGCTTGTCTAGCATCAGACCTCAAAGCCCATAATAAAACCTTAAATTTTTGTGCATAAAAAACCCTTCCATTTTATGGAAGGGTTTTTTAAGAATTTGGTGCGTCCAGACAGACTTAAACTGTCGACCAACGGATTATGAGTCCGTTTACATGGTAATTAAAAATCAACAAGTAACAGATATAAAATCAATACTATCATATGCTTATATAATTCTAAAATTTTATTATTCACTCTTTTTGTTGATTAATATATATTGATTTTGCTTACTACTTGCTTACCAGACGCTTACTAGAATGAAGTTAACAA
>NZ_CANQLZ010000032.1 GCF_947624825.1 uncultured Acinetobacter sp. | reverse complement strand
AATAAAAAGCGTGTACACAGTGCACTGGGTTATGTATCGCCTTTTGAGTTTGAAGCAATGTACTATGATAAGATTAACCCGTTAGGTCAGGTGGCCTAACTTAAATAAAAAAATCTCCGACAAACCCGGTACGGTTCATACTTAGGCTATTTAAAAAATCTAGGATGATTTATTAAATTCAGCCATAAAAAAAGCCTCAAATTGAGGCCTTTTGTTTAACGATGGGTATGTACCGACATTACAATGCCCATACTGGCCATTAAGGAAATTACGGCTGTTCCACCATAACTCATAAACGGCAATGGATCACCTGTCACAGGTAAAATCCCACTCACCATCCCTGAATTTAAAAACACAAAGAAGAAAATGGTTAAACCCACGGTACTTGCATATAACTTACCAAAGTTATGAAAGCTGTTTAAGCCAATCATCAAACAACGAAAAATAATGGCAGCATATAAACAAATTAAAGCAAACACCCCAATAAAGCCAAACTCTTCGGCAAAGGTCGACATAATAAAGTCAGTATGATGCTCAGGCAAATAACCCAAATGCGACTGCGTACCTTCTAAATAACCTTTGCCACTTAAACCACCCGAACCAATGGCAATCTTTGACTGGATAATGTTCCAACCTGCACCCAAAGCATCAGACTCTGGATCAAACAAAGTTAAAATACGTTTTTTTTGGTACTCTTGTAAAAAGAACATCCACAATGCCGGTGCAGCAACCAAAAATGCCCCAATAGCCGCACCAATATATTTCCACGACATACCGCTTAAAAATAAGACAAAAATACCAGGAATAATCAAACCAATATTTAAGTCCGGTTGCAGCACCACCAAAACAAAAGGCACCAACATGATGAACAATGCGATACAGATATGACGAAATTTAGGTGGAAATGGGCGCAGTGAGAAGTACCAAGCCATCATTAACGGCATGGCAAATTTCATAAATTCACTCGGTTGCATACTGCCAATACCGGGCAGACTAATCCAACGCTTTGCCCCTAAACGCCGCTCACCTACAAATAACACCAAAATTAACAAGATTAACGACAGTAAATAAAGATATGGACTGACGGCTTGATAAACCTTAGGCGGTACTTGTGCTAAAACAAACAGTAAAATAAAGCCTATGCCAAAACTAATGGCCTGACGCAATACCATTGCACTGTCTTGAGAAGCACTATAGACGACACATAAGCCTAGGGTTGCATTTAACAATAAAAAGCATAATAACCAAGGATCAATATGCAGTTTGGTCCAACGTGATGCGTCACGTTTCATGCTTAAACCGTCACGAACACCATGACGTAAAAAGCGATACTGCTGAGAAGGTATCATTGCAAAGGCATTAACGCAAAAAAAGACAAGGCGAAAATTATAAGAGCAAAGTGTTAAGGATTAAACAGTTTTACTCAGTTGTTTTAAGCTTTAACAACAATTGTTTGTTATTGTTGCGCATTTAAAATTAAACGTGCCAACTCTAAATCATCAGGATAAGTAATTTTTAGGTTATCAGCGCGACCTTGCACCACATCCACCTGATGTCCTGCATATTCTAAGGCACTGGCTTCATCGGTGATATTCACCCCTGCTGCCAAGGCTGACTCAATAGCAGCTTTTAGCATACCTAAAGGTGCCATTTGCGGAGTTTGGGCTTGCCATAACTCACGACGGTCAACCGTGTGTAAAATCTGTGGCGCTGTTGCTACCCGTTTTAAAGTATCACGTACCGGAATTGCCACAATACTGCTGTTTTGGCTGCTTAAAGCATGTTCAACCAAATCAAGTAAGGTTTCTTCACTTACGCAAGGACGCGCAGCATCATGTACCAAGACCCAATCATTGGGATTGGCAATCTCAGTTAGATAATTGAGTGCATTTAACACGGAATCCACCCGTTCATTGCCGCCTTGGCAAAAATGCAAACGCTGTGGATACACAAAATTTAAACTTTTTGCCACATTGTCATGTGGGCTAACGGCCAGCACATAGCCACTTAAAGGCAAGCTATTTAAACGTGCAACGGTATGTTCAAGTACTGTGCGTTCTTGAATCAGTTGATATTGTTTTAATTGGGTTTTAGAAAAGCGACTTCCCGAGCCTGCGGCAGGTAACACTAACCATAATTTATGGGGTAATGGGCTGTTCAGGGATCGGACTGTCTGCTTCATTGGTGCGAGGATCTACTTTAGCGTTAGGATCGATATAAATCGGCTTATATTGGGTACTAATGGTGCTCATTTGCACAAAAGTTTCATGGGGTTTAATTAAACCTAAGTCCAACCGTGCATGTTCTTCAATGGCTTCAATACCATTTTTTAAATCATATACTTCTGCTGCAAGGACACGATTACGTTCCTTGAGTTCTTCATTGTCTTCAATTTGTTGTTGAATTTTTTGCATCAGTTGCAGGTGTTCATGATGACCACCTTCACCAAGCCAATACTTATATTGAAACCCTGCGATCAAAACGATCGCAAGGCCCAACAGTACTTTACTCGATTTCGAGTCGAATACATTTAACATTGACATCTGTCGCTTAGTTTAAACCTTTAAACTCAGCTTTACCGCGGTAAGCCGCGTTTGTCAATTCTTCAATACGAAGTAATTGGTTGTATTTCGCTACGCGGTCAGAACGGCAAAGTGAACCAGTCTTGATTTGACCTGCACCTGTACCTACAGCGATATCAGCAATCGTTGAATCTTCTGTTTCACCTGAACGATGTGAAATAACAGTTGAGTAACCATTGGCTTTAGCAAGATAGATCGCATCTAAAGTTTCAGTCAACGTACCGATTTGGTTGTATTTAATTAAAATAGAGTTACCTACTTTTTCATTAATACCACGTTGAAGGATTTTAGGATTTGTAACAAATAAATCGTCGCCTACCAACTGAATCTTGTCGCCAAGAATTTCTGTTAAGTAAGACCAACCTTCCCAATCAGACTCATCTAAACCATCTTCAATTGAGATAATTGGATATTGGTTGACTAAACCTGCAAGGTAGTCAGAAAATTGGTTGCTTGTGAATGCTTTGTTGCCTTCACCTGCAAGAATGTACTGACCATTTTTGTAAAATTCTGAAGATGCACAGTCAAGCGCAAGCATAATGTCAGAACCTGCTTTGTAGCCAGTTTGACCAATCGCTTCTAAAATAACTGTGATTGCTTCTTCGTTAGAGCGTAAGTTTGGCGCAAAACCACCTTCATCACCCACTGCAGTGTTTAAACCTTTTTTGTTTAATACTGATTTTAGTGAGTGGAAAATTTCTGCACCCGCACGAAGCGCTTCAGAGAATGAAGTAAAGCCCACAGGCTCAATCATAAATTCTTGAATATCAACGTTGTTGTCTGCATGTGAACCACCATTGATGATGTTCATCATTGGTACAGGCATGGTTAAAATGCTGTTGTTACGAAGGTCTGCGACGTATTGGAAAAGTGGAGTTTTCTTTTCATCAGCAGCAGCACGTGCCGCAGCTAAAGACACCGCTAAAGTTGCGTTTGCGCCTAATTTTTCTTTGTTTTCAGTACCGTCAAGCGCGATCATCGTGTTGTCGATGTCTTTTTGCTCAAATACTGATTTACCCAATAAGGCATCACGAATTAATGTATTTACGTTATTGACCGCAGTCTTAACGCCTTTGCCTAAATAGCGTGCTTTATCGCCATCACGAAGTTCTAAAGCTTCACGAGAACCAGTTGAAGCACCAGATGGTGCACATGCACGGCCAACTACGCCAGAGGCTAAGATTACGTCTGCTTCGATGGTTGGGTTACCACGAGAGTCTAAAATTTCACGTGCACGAATGTCAACGATTTGGCTCATGAACAATTCCTCAGTTGATTAATAAAAATGATGCGTCAAAAAAGACGCATCAAGGTATATCGATTTAATGGGTATCTAATGCCTCAAAACCTTTGACCAAGGTATCGAGTTGCTTAAGCTGTGCTAAGAACGGCTCAAGTTGAGATAAACGTAGCGCACACGGACCATCGCACTTGGCTTGGTCTGGATTTGGATGAGCTTCTAAGAATAAACCGGCAAGACCTGTGGCCATACCTGCACGGGCAAGTGTGGTAATTTGCGCACGACGACCACCCGCGGAGTCACTCCGACCACCTGGGGTTTGCAAAGCATGCGTGACATCAAAAAATACTGGCACATTCATCTGCTTCATGCTATCAAAGCCTAGCATATCAACCACAAGGTTGTTATAGCCAAACGCCGACCCACGTTCACACAGAATCAGTTTATCATTGCCCGCTTCTAAACACTTATGCAAAATGTGGCGCATTTCGTGGGGTGCTAAGAATTGGGCTTTTTTGATGTTAATAATCGCATCAGTCTTTGCCATGGCTTCAACAAGATCGGTTTGACGGCTTAAAAATGCCGGCAATTGAATAATGTCTGCCACTTCAGCCACAGGTGCGGCTTGATACGGTTCATGTACATCGGTAATGATGGGCACATTGAAATGTTTTTTAATGTCAGCTAACCATTCCAAGCCTTTTTCAAGGCCCGGGCCACGATATGAGTTCAAGCTTGAACGGTTGGCTTTGTCAAAACTGGCTTTAAATACGTAAGGAATTCCCAAGCGTGTACAAATATCCACGTAGGTTTCCGCAATTTCAAAAGCCAAGTCTTTTGACTCAAGTACATTCATGCCGCCGAATAGTACAAATGGCAAATGATTGGCCATCTGTATATCGCCTAAACGTACAATCTCTTGTGGTGTTAATTGTGACATTTAAACATTCCTCGTGATTAAACAACCATTACTTGGTTTTTTGGTACTGCTGTTTTGCAGCATCGATGAAGCTGGCAAATAATGGATGACCATCGCGTGGTGAGCTGGTAAATTCTGGGTGGAATTGTACTGCAATGAACCAAGGATGCGCAGGAATTTCAACCGTTTCAACCAAATGCTGTACTGGTGAATAACCTGAAATTTTCATGCCTTTTTCTTCTAAAGCAGGAATAAAACGGTTGTTCATTTCATAGCGGTGACGGTGACGTTCAATGATTTCTTCTGAACCATATACTTGAGCCGTTTTGGTGCCTGCAACCAATTCTGATTTTTGTGCACCTAAACGCATTGTGCCACCAAGGTCAGAATCAGCTGAACGCTGCTGAACTTCACCACGTTCATCTAACCATTCGGTAATTAAGCCAATCAATGGTGATTTAGTTGAACGGTTAAATTCAGTTGAAGTTGCATCAGGAATACCTGCAACGTTACGTGCGTATTCAATCACAGCAAGTTGCATACCTAAGCAAATACCCAAGAACGGTACACCGTTTTCACGCGCGAATTGAATCGCTTGCATTTTACCTTCAGTGCCACGTTCACCAAAACCACCTGGCACTAAGATTGCATCTGCATCTTTAAGTACTTCTGCTGCATCTTGGCTTTCAAGTTCTTCAGCATTGACATAGTCAATTTGAACCTTAACGCGATTTTGAATACCGGCATGTAATAATGCTTCGTTCACTGATTTATAAGCATCAGGAAGTTCTACATATTTACCCACCATCGCAACACGCACAGTGTATTCAGGGTTCAATAAAGCTTCTACAACATTGTCCCAATCGGTTAAATCCGCTTCTGGTAGATCGTTGTAACCAAAACGTTCACAAATTAAATCATCAACATTTTGTTCATAGAAGGTACGTGGAATTTGGTAAATACTACGCGCATCTTTACATACCACCACCGCACGCGCTTCAACGTTGGTAAACAACGCAATTTTACGTGTAGTGTCGGCATCAACATCATATTCAGTACGGCAAATCAGAATGTCTGGCTGAATACCAATCGACAATAATTCTTTTACAGAGTGCTGCGTTGGTTTGGTTTTTAACTCAGCTGCTGACTTAATATATGGGAGTAAAGTTAAGTGCATCAGCATGGTACGTTTATGACCAAGCTCAACCATTAACTGACGTACAGATTCCATAAATGGAAGTGATTCGATATCACCGACTGTACCGCCAATTTCAACGATTGCCACGTCATAGCCTTCGCCTGCACGTAACATACGTTCTTTAATATTATCCGTAATATGTGGAATAACTTGTACTGTACCGCCTAAGTAATCACCACGACGTTCTTTATTTAAAACATCTTGGTAAACACGGCCTGATGTAAAGTTATTGAGTTTGGTCATTTTCGCACGACGTAAGAAACGTTCGTAATAACCCAAATCTAAGTCAGTTTCGGCACCATCCTCTGTGACGAAAACTTCACCATGCTGGAATGGGCTCATTGTCCCTGGATCGACATTAATGTATGGATCCATTTTGACCATGGTCACTTTTAAACCACGGGCTTCTAAAAGTGCAGCAACAGAAGCAGCTGAAATACCTTTACCTAGTGATGAAACTACACCACCAGTCACGAAAATAAAATGGGTCATTGGGTTTCTCGTACAATCGAGCCTAAATCGGCCTGCAATGTTGCGCAATTTTACTTTACTCTGCACCAATAAAGCAAAGTCATTGTGCATCAATTCATAGAACAATAAACAATTGGTTATTGTAACAGCAATTGATTAAAAAAATTAGGGGCTGTTTTGATGATTTTTCTATTGCATTTTATGGTTATAATATGTTTATCCATCTAATGCGTTATTTTGTGCAGTTATGAATAAGAAACTTTTAATCTGTGGTGCAATTGCAATCGGCCTTGTCTTAAGTGCGTGTGTAAAAAAAGAAACGCCTGCTGAAGAACAAAATACACCTGCTGAGACTCAAACCGCTCAACCTAGCCCTGAGCCAAAGTTTGAAGACTTAACACCGACCGAGCCTGCTTCAACAGCTGTGGCTGATACTGCAAATAAAAAAGTGGAAATTATCCGTGAAGACACGGAAAATACCACCACGGAAATTCGTCGTGAAATTCGTGCTGTTGAAGAGCCTGAACCAAAGCCTGAAGCACCAAAACCGACCCCGAAGCCTGAACCAAAGCCAGAAGCGCCAAAACCTGAACCCACACCAAGCCAAAATAATAACAGTACTTCATCACAAGATGATGCTGTTGCTGCTGCCATTGCCGCCGCAACGCCTGCGCTTGACTAAGCCATATAGGCACGCAAAAACCCAGCTTGGCTGGGTTTTTTTGCCTTTGCGCGCATTGCATAGAGCCTAAAATACTCAGCAATACACACACTTGCCCAAGATTGCGTTTTTAAAATACCTTGATAAAAAATACAATGACTGCCTTTAGTGGTGGTAATCACCAAAATATTCGGCATATTGGCAAGTTTTTGTTTATAAGGCATTAAATTATGAATATGACAAATTGGATCATCTTCGGCATTTAAGACCACCAATGGAATTTTAATCCGATCCATTACATAAATTGGATTCACGGCTTGGGCATAACTGCCATAGTCAAAAAATCCTGCCAGTTCAATATAGGCGTGCTCAAATTCTGCTAGGTTTTTTGCTTTAAGCAAATGCTCTAAATTATTCCACTGCCATGTTTTTTGATAAGGTTGGATAAAAGCCTTGAGCAATTTTTTGGTCATCCATTTACTATAAACAGGATGTACTTTGTAAAAACCCTGCTCACTGTCATAACCCGGACTTAACGCAAATGCAGCTTTAAACGGGGTCTTATCCCCCTCTTCACCTAAATAACGTACCAATAAACCCGTACCTGCGGATGAGCCGACTGCATATAAGTCTGAATCAGGATAGTTTTTTTGGATATAGGCAATCTGTTCACGCAGGTCATCGGTTGAACCCAATAGATTAATTTTAGGGACCGTTAAAGGCAAATTGGCATGCCCACGGCGCAAACACAATGCAATGCGCCAACCGGTGTAACGGTGTAAGTCCTGCACCAATTCGCGCATACTTTCAGGACCACCCGTTAAAGTATGCATCAACAAAATAGTGGGCGTGGTGGGGCTTAATTTTTGCCCATACCAAGCAATAGCCGTGATGCCGCCATCTTGCATGGTGAGCTGCTCAATGTGGTCATACTGCAAGCGAATACGATGTCTTTTAAATAAATCAAAATACAATACTTGTGCATGGGCATTGATCAGCCACGGCGTTGGGCGATATTTTTGTTGTAAATATTTGAGTTCTGGTACAAGTTGACGAAAAATCCCATGTGGGTGGTAATCTAGGCGTGGTGCTGCTGCCCCTAGCCACGTATCGAGATAACCATGTACCCATTGGCTCAGTTGTTGTAATTTTGGCATCGCATACTCCTTTTTACAATTTGTATTAGATGAAAGTTAAGTTGTTCTCCTCAAAAGGGATCTTAGATTTTTACTATACGCCCCGCTGAAATGGATACATGTCGCAATTTATGCCAATAAATGTAAAACTTTATAAACTTGCGGCTAAATATGCCCCATCTTTAATTGCGCGTTTGGCATCTAATTCACCTGCAAGTTTCGCGCCACCAATCACATGTACAGACTGTCCTGCTTGTTGTAAGGCATCATAAAACGGCACATAAGATTCTTGCCCCGCACAGATCACTATGTGATCGACATCAAGTAAGATATGTTGCTGATCGATTTGAATATGTAGGCCTTGATCATCAATTTTTTGATATTGCACTTGATTAAACATATGAATATTGCGCTGTTTTAAGCGACTACGATGAATCCAACCTGTGGTTTTACCTAAACCGTCCCCGACACGACTGGTTTTACGTTGTAATAAAAAGATTTCACGTGCCGCAACTTGTGGCTTGGGCTGCTTTAATCCACCTTCATATTGATATTTAGGGTCAATACCCCACTCATCATAAAAAGCTTGTGGATTTAAGCTGCTGCTTTCCCCGACATGGCTTAAAAATTCTGCGGTATCAAAGCCAATACCACCTGCACCAATAATCGCGACGCGTTGACCAACAGGTGCACCGGCTTTTAACACATCTAAATAACTCAGCACTTTGGTATGTTCTATGCCGGGAATATCTAATTGGCGCGGTTTGACCCCTGTTGCAAGTACAATCTCATCAAAATGATGGTCAATTAACTCTTGAACTTTGACCTGATAACCAAGCACCAATTTAATGTTGGGCTGTAATTCAAGTTGGCGTTTAAAATAACGAATCGTTTCATAAAACTCTTCTTTGCCCGGAATAGTTTTGGCAATATTAAACTGCCCGCCAATGTGTGGACTGGCTTCAAATAAGGTGACCACATGACCGCGTTCGGCGGCATGTAAAGCAAAGCTAAGCCCTGCAGGTCCTGCACCCAATACCGCAATACTTTTAGCGGTGTGTACAGGCGTCATGATGAGTTCAGTTTCATGACAAGCCCTTGGATTCACCAAACATGAGGTCAGTTTTCCATTAAAAACATGATCTAAGCACGCTTGGTTACAACCAATACAGGTGTTGATTTCATCACTGCGATTTTGTTCAGCTTTGAGCATAAATTGTGGGTCGGCTAAAAATGGACGTGCCATAGACACCATATCCGCATGCCCTTCAGCTAACACGCACTCTGCCATCGCAGGCGTATTAATACGGTTAGAGGTAATCAGTGGTATTTTAACTGCTGATTTTAAGCGCTGAGTGACCCAAGTAAACGCAGCTCGCGGTACTTGGGTGGCAATGGTGGGAATACGAGCTTCGTGCCAACCGATACCGGTACTGATTAAGGTTGCACCTGCTTTTTCTATCGCTTTGGCCAATTCAATCACTTCAGCCAAACTTGAGCCACCCTCAACCAAATCCAACATGGATAAACGATAGATAATCATAAAATTCTCGCCTACTGCTTGACGAGTACGGCGCACAATTTCTATGGCAAAACGCATACGGTTAGCATAACTACCACCCCAAGCATCATTGCGATGATTGGTACGTTTGGCAATAAACTGATTAATTAAATAGCCTTCTGACCCCATGATTTCAACGCCATCATAACCAGCAGATTGTGCTAATTGGGCACAGTTGACAAAATCAGCAATGGTTTGTTCAATCTCTGACGGTGTTAAGGCATGTGGTAATAGCGGATTAATCGGGGCGGCAAGTGCCGATGGCGCGACTGCATTTTTTTGATATGAATAGCGTCCGGTATGTAAAATTTGTAAGGCAATCTTGGCGCCGGCCTCATGTACCGCTTGAGTTATGATTTTATGTGGCTCAGCTTCGGCTTGTGTGGTGAGCTTAGTGGCACCTTTTCGGGTTAAGCCTGCGCGATTAGGTGCAATCCCGCCTGTGACAATCAGCGCAACACCTCCACGGGCACGTTCTGCATAAAAGGCGGCAAGGCGTGCATAACCATCGGGCACTTCTTCTAATCCTACATGCATTGAACCCATAATCACGCGGTTTTTTAAGCGAGTAAAACCTAAATCTAAAGGGGTGAATAAATGTGAATAAATAGACATCGCGCGCTCCTTGCTAAGCTATTTAAGTTATACGGCTGATTCAGCAAGGATGCAAGCTAGACCTTGATTGTAACGGTCCATAGTATATACATAAGGTCAAACAGCCAAAGCAGCGATAAAGTCATCAAGCGTCCTATGCGCTGTTTTAAGGGTGTGATATGCCATTTAAGCATTTAATTTTAATATAAAAAATAAAAAGCAGCGTTGCCACTTAAGGATACGCTGCTTGATCACAACAGATGTTAAGCCACTGTAGCCACATGGGTTTCTAAGCTTTCAATAATGCCTGCGTGTTGCAATTGTTGTAGTTGCTCAGGGCTATAAAACTCGCTTAATACTTGCTCGGTATGCTCGCCCAATTGTGGTGGTGCATGCCGATATTGCACTGGAGTATCTGAAAGCTTAATGGGTGAACCAATCACTTTAAAATCCGGATTTAAGCCATGTGGTACATTGACCACCAAACCACGATGTTGAATTTGTGGTTCAGCCAAGGCATCTTCAATAGAATTAATCACGCCAACGGGGACTTTCACCGCATGAATTTTACTCACCCAAGTTTCAGCAGTTTGGGTTTTAAAATACTCACTCAAGATAGCCACCAACTCTACCCGATGTTTGACACGATCTTGATTACGCTGAAACTTAGGATGATCTAATAAGTCACTTAAACCAATGGCAATGCATAAATCTTTAAATTGTTTGTCATTACCACAAGCAATAATAAATTCTTTGTCTTCGGCCATAAAAGTTTGATACGGCACAATATTAGGATGATGATTGCCCATACGCACAGGGGATTGACCACTGGTGAGATAATTCATGCCTTGATTGGCAAGACTTGCTACCTGCACATCCAACAAAGATAAATCAATATATTGACCACGTCCGGTATGCTGACGTGCCAACAAGGCTGCTTGAATGGCAATGGTGGCATATAAACCGGTTTGTAAATCTACCACCGCCACACCCACCTTTTGCGCACCGGCTCCAGCTAAACCATCTTTTTCACCGGTAATGCTCATTAGGCCTGACATACCTTGAATAATAAAGTCATAACCGGGTTCATCGGCACGTGGCCCATCTTGTCCAAAACCAGTAATTGAACAATAGACTAAATTTGGATTTAAAGCGCTTAAGCTTTGATAATCTAAACCATATTTTGCCAGTGAACCGGCTTTATAGTTTTCAATCACTACATCGGCAGTTTTGGCAATCTCACGAATAATCTCTTGACCTTGAGCTGAGGCGATATCCACTGCCACAGAGTATTTATTGCGATTGGCACATTGGTAATATCCCGATTCACGCGTGGCTTGCCCTTGTGCATTAGGCATCCAAGGTGGGCCCCACATTCGGGTATCATCACCGATCTGTGGACGTTCAATTTTGATCACTTCAGCGCCTAAATCTGCCAAGATCTGCCCACACCAAGGGCCTGCTAAAACACGGCTTAAATCTAAAACTCGAATTCCTTGTAACGCACCCATAAGGTTCTCCTGCAAGCTAAGCAGCTGCTTAGCTTGACTTGATCTGTGGTTATTTTAAGTTGGCGGGTGTAGCCGTCGCCGGAGGTGGCATTTCTACAGGCTCATCATCAGTTTTCACCAATTTTGATTGTTGTGGATCATATTGACGCTCACGAATCAACAGACCTGGAATCACCCCTGCAATAAAGTACGCTGCGCCCATCACAATAAAGGCCATGGTAAATGAGCTACCTGCGGCAATCATCCCAATGGTGGCCGGTGCAATCGCAGCACCTAAACGCCCCATGTTATAGGCGCCACCAATGGCTGTACCACGGACATCAGTTGAGAAGCTTTCAGCCATATAGGTGGCATTTACACCATATGGAATACCGTATAAGAAACCAAAAGTAATCAGTAAATAAGCAATATTGTCTGGTGTATTAAAGAAGATGATCACCGGTAAAAATGCGGCTGTGGTCACTGTACCAAACACAAAAGTCACACGGCGACCAAGCTTATCGGCTGCATAACCGGCAATAATTTTACCTAAGATCATTGCGGTATAGGCACCCACCATATACCCAGTCAGTGACTTAAAGTTCATATTCAATTCGGTTTCAAGATACATCGGCATCCAGTTATTGACGCCATAATAGCCAAATTGCAAGAACGCGGCTGTACCCATCCACAGTAAAAACATTTTACGATGCTGTTGATGACCAAAAATACGTTTGTAAATACTGTCAGAAGGTGCTTGTACCGCTTGGGCTTGTGGTACTTCAAGTTGCAACTGTTTACGTTTTAACTGCTCAATTTTAGCTTCTTGCCATGCTGCAGGTTCTGGCACCAAACGCATAAAGAACAATGCAAATGCCGCCGGAATAATCGTCACATAAAACAGCATACGCCAACCGTGATCAGGAATAATGGCGCCAGCCATTAAGGTTGCCACGATATAACCCACCGTTTGGCCCGTTTGCAGTGTGCCTAACACCGTGGTGCGGTATTTGGTTGGGACATATTCGGCCATTAAAGTATTACAAGCCATGTATAACGAACCTAAACCAAAAGCACCAATAAAACGCAAAATCATGAACTGTTCATAAGTTTGGGTAAAACCCAATACACAGGTCATGATCGAGAAAAAAACCACCGACCATGCAATGGTTTTGACTCGTCCAAATTTGTCACAGGCCCAACCACCAGTAATACCACCCAACGCCATGCCGGCTAAAGATGCACTACCTAGCATACCCGCTTCAAAGGTGGTTAAACCAAACTCCGCTTTTAAGCTACTTAAACTAAAGGACAACAGCATAATGTCCACGCCATCAATCACTAAAGACACGAAAGCGAAGATAAAAGCCAATTTCCAAGTATTTTTATTAATTTTATGTGCAGTACCGACGTTAGACGGTAACTTTATAGTCGAATCCATGATCTGTATTCCTCATTTTCCCAAATGAGTTCTCTTGGGCAATGGGCGGTCTTCATGACCTTATTGTATTAATCTACCCAAGATAAACTTTTTTAGGCAACATTGACCTAAAGGCGTGCCTTCATGGCACACCTTGCTTTTTTTTAAATTGAGATATAGGTTATTTAATTACAAAATGCAGCAATACCCGTTTGTGCGCGACCTAAAATTAAGGCATGCACATCGTGCGTGCCCTCATAGGTATTCACCACTTCTAAATTGACCAAATGACGCGCCACACCAAACTCATCACTAATGCCGTTACCACCCATCATATCGCGTGCTAAACGCGCAATCTCAAGCGCCTTACCACAGTTATTACGTTTAATTAAAGACGTGCCCTCAACCGCTGCAATGCCTTCGTCTTTCATACGACCAAAACGTAATGCCACTTGTAAACCTAAGGCAATTTCAGTTTGCATATCGGCCAATTTCTTTTGAATTAATTGATTAGCCGCCAATGGACGACCAAATTGTTTACGGTCCATGGTGTATTGATGTGCGGTGTGCCAGCAAAATTCTGCAGCGCCCATGGCACCCCATGCAATACCGTAACGTGCACTATTAAGACAGGTAAATGGACCTTTTAAACCACGCACTTCAGGAAAGGCATTTTCTTCAGGAACAAATACCTCATCCATCACGATTTCACCCGTGATTGAGGCACGTAAACCCACTTTTCCGTGAATGGCCGGTGCGGATAGTCCTTCCCAACCTTTTTCTAAAATAAAGCCGCGAATATCACCCACATGACCAGCTTCAGATACTTCTTTGGCCCACACCACAAATACATCGGCAATTGGACTGTTGGTGATCCACATTTTTGCACCGCTTAAGCGGTAGCCACCAGCAACTTTTTTAGCACGCGTGATCATACTGCCCGGGTCTGAACCATGATCAGGTTCGGTTAAGCCAAAGCAGCCAATATATTCGCCCGTTGCCAATTTTGGTAAATATTTTTGTTTTTGTTCTTCTGAACCAAATTCGTTAATCGGTACCATAACCAACGAGCTTTGCACACTTGCCATCGAGCGGTAGCCTGAATCAACATATTCAATCTCACGTGCCACCAAACCATAGCTGACATAGTTTAAGCCTGCACCGCCATATTGTTCTGGAATGGTTGGACCCAATAAACCCAATTCACCCATTTCACGAAAAATCGTGGCATCGGTTTTTTCATGACGAAATTGTTCTAAGACACGCGGTTGTAAACGATCTTGGCAATACGCATGTGCTGTATCGCGGATCATACGTTCTTCTTCAGTCAGTTGTTGTTCAATTAAGAATGGATCCTGCCAATTGAATTGAACTTTAGTTTTTTTAGGGTTAAGCATTTGATTCATTGCATCCTCTGCGCTTGATCATGTTTTGATTATTTAAGTTGATCGTAGTGCAAAAGTGCGCTTTTATTCAAACGATAATTTTGCATGTAGCTATGCACATAACACATACCTTAAAGCAATTTATGGGTTAAAATGCACTAAAAATGACATAAATACGCATATCTAAACATGAGAATCTTACATGCGCCGACAAATCCCCCCTTTACAAAGTTTATTGTGTTTTAGCGCTGCCGCGCGGCATTTAAGCTATACCCACGCCGCCCAAGAGCTATTTATGAGCCAAAGTGCAGTATCACGGCAAATTCAGCATTTAGAAGAATTTTTACAACTGAGTGTCTTTCATCGCACACGTTATGGCGTAGAACTCACCCCCGCAGGTCAACAGTATTATCAACGTATTCAACCCTATTTAGAGGGCTTAGAGCGCGCAACTTTAGATCTAATGGCGCATAAAGGCTTAGGTGGAACCTTAAAAATTGGTGTAGTACCCACCTTTGCCACGCGTTGGCTTTTACCTCAATTACAAGCCTTTAACCAATTGCATCCTGAAATCGTTATTCATTTGGCCACCAGTACTAAACCTTTTTTATTTCATGACAATATGTTTGATGCCGCCATTTACGCAGGTACTCCACAACAAGTCCAGCAATGGCCGGGGATTCAACATCATTTTTTAATGCCTGAAGATGTGATTGCGGTGTGTTCACCCAGTTTAATTCAAGATTATTTTCCCAATGCACAACCCAACGCACAAGGTCAATATGATTTAACTGCCGAACAATTAACCCAATTGCCATTGTTGCAACAAACCACGCGTCCAAGTATTTGGCAAGAATGGTTTCATAGTGCAAGTATGTTGCACCCCACCCCCTATGACGGACAACGGCATGAGTTATTTTCGATGCTCGCTGTGGCTGCGACACACCATATGGGTATGGCACTCATTCCACAAATGCTGCTTGAAAAGGAACTTAAAGATGGTAGCTTAGTGATTGCATCCCCACATCAATTACATGGCAGTCGCAGTTATTATTTAATTCATGCCGACGGTGATGCCTCGCCATTATTGGCAAAATTTGTACAATGGTTAAAAACCGTGGTGGAGTAACCGCAATGCAAAAATTAGTGGTATTTTCAGGTGCTGGCATGAGTGCCGAAAGTGGTATTCAAACCTTTCGCAACAGTGATGGCTTATGGGAGCAACATCGTGTTGAAGATGTGGCAACACCAGGCGCTTGGGCAAAAAACCCTGAATTGGTACAACGTTTTTATAATGCACGGCGTAAAAATATCTTACAGGCTCAGCCAAATGCTGCACATCATTTGATTGCAAAGTTAGAACAGTATTTTGAGGTACACATCATTACTCAAAATATTGATGATTTACATGAACGTGCAGGCAGTGGTCAAGTCTTACATTTACACGGCAACATTCGCTTTGCCAAAAGCTCAGCCCCCAACGCAAACCCTGACCTTCTTTACCCGATTCAAGGTGATCATTTAGATCTACAACGTGACCGCTGCCCACAAGGTTATCCGCTACGCCCACACGTGGTATGGTTTGGTGAGGATGTACCGGCTTATAGTGAGGCAGAACGCACGGTGCAACAGGCTGATATTTTTGTGGTGATTGGCACCAGTTTAAAAGTCTATCCTGTTGCAGGCTTGATTCATCATGTTCCAGCCAATGCCCAAGCCTACTATATTGACCCAAACGCTCAAGCACAGCATTTACCTGCACAATATGAAAAGATTGCGCTGAGTGCGACCCAAGGCTTAAGTCAGTTGGTAGAGCAACTCATCAAAAGTGCTATTTAATTTCGACGTTGTCTAAACTGGCATCAAAGTGCTTAATCAATGCTTTAATCACAGGTTCATGCTGCAATAAATCCACGGCGCGTTGCTGTGCCAACTGTTTACGCTTGGCTTGCACATGATAAGGCGTTGTGGCACTCATCTCTTGATATTGAATGCTAAAACGCGTATTTGGCCAAATTTGTTTTAAAGCATGCTCTAAATGGCTGTGCAGCGAACTTAATAATTGTTCGTATTGGGGTGAAATCATAAAAACTGAGTCAGCATCAATCTGACCTTGCATTAAGCCATGCTGCGCTAATTCTTGTAGTGCCGGGCTTAAATCAGAGTGTCTAAACCAATATTCCCATTTTTCTAGTGTCCATTCACCGCTTAACTCTTGTTTGGGCACTTGTAGAATGTCTTGCGGCATCTGATGTGTATCAAACACCTGTGATGCTGCAACAAGCTTTGGACTTTCTGCAACAGCCAAGACATCAGGTTCATGTGCGACTTCACGTTGTGCCACATCGCTTAAGTGCTCTATGGGTTCAGTGCCTGTTTCTGGCGCTAAAAAAAACACCTCATCAGGCAAAGTCTGGGCTTGTGTTGTGCTATGCCCTAAATCAAAATCCATCAGTTGATCATTGGCTGCAAATACCACTTGGTTTGCATTAGATTCCACAGATTCCACAGATTCCACAGATTCCACAGATTCCACAGATTCCACAGATTCCACAGATTCCACAGATTCCACAGATTCCACAGATTCCACAGAAAGTGTAACGTGCTGTGCTGCTAAAGGTTGCAAGCTCTGCGTATGATTTTCTACATGAGGTTGCACCACTTCATGCGGCTGCATAGGACGAAACGCCAATAAACGCAGCACGCACATTTCAAAGCCTTGCTCTTGGGTCACTGCCCATTGCAACTCAGCGCGCCCTTTACAAGCAATTTGGTAATACAGTTGTAAATCAGCTGCAGCAATCAGCTTAGACAATTGGGTGATTTTTTGATTAATTTCGTTGCTATATTTCAAAGCCAAATCAGGTAAATATTGCAACAAGGCCAATTCATGTAAAGTCGAAATCAGTTGATCCAAAACTTGCGATACATCTAAAGCCTGTTGTCTAAATTGCAACAACAACTGACTGACCCGCTCAGCACGATTTTGATGAATCGCCAATAACAGATCATAAATAATGCTGCGATCAATCAAACCGAGCATTTCTTTAACATCTTGATGACGAATTGCACCTTGCCCATAGGCAATGGCTTGATCGGTTAATGACAATGCATCACGGACTGAACCTTGCGCCGACTCGGCGATTTGCCACAATGCATCTTGATCAACCTGAATGTCTTCTTGCGCTAAAATTTCACCCAAATGGTCAGTAATTTCATCCACCGCTAAAGGTCGCAAGGTAAATTGCAAACAGCGTGAAATCACTGTAATCGGTAATTTTTGTGGGTCGGTGGTGGCAAATAAAAACTTGACGTGCTCAGGGGGTTCTTCTAAGGTTTTTAATAAGGCATTAAACGAGTGCGTTGAGAGCATATGCACTTCGTCAATTAAATAGACTTTAAAACGACCTTGGGTAGGTGCATAAGGTACGTTGTCTAATAATTCACGGGTATCTTCAACTTTGGTACGTGATGCAGCATCAATTTCAATCAGATCAATAAAACGACCTTCATTGACCGCCACACAGGTTGGACAGACTTCACACGGTGTTGAGGTTACGCCTGTTTCACAGTTTAAGCATTTGGCTAAAATACGGGCAATGGTGGTTTTACCCACGCCACGCGTTCCGGTAAATAAATACGCATGATGCAGACGGCCACGTTCTAAGGCACTGGTAAGTGCGCGTGAGACATGGTTTTGACCGACCAATTGATTAAAATTACGCGGGCGATATTTACGCGCCAATACTTGATACATGTATGCTCCTTCTTGCAGCAACTAGCATACTGTTTTTTACCGCATTAGTGAATCAGATCATCACCGAGCGCCAATAAAAAGGCTGATCTGTGATCAGCCTGCGTCAATTTTAAGACTGCACCTTGGTGGGTTGCTCTAAAGTAAAATCATCCACTGCAACATAAGCATTGCCAGTTAGATCTTCACGAATTTCAAGCAATTTATTTTGGGTGTCAACCACCAGTAAATTACGGGTTTTAACATTCACCAATTCTAGTTGAGTTTGTGCCTCATCATAAAAACGCATCACCCCTGTTAAGGTTTCAATGTCGTTATGTCCGCTTAAACTTTCACGGCGTAAGGTATAGGTCATATCTTGATTTAAAGTTAAATCAACCGCCATACCCGGACAATCAGGACAACGTGAAATACAGGCCAAGCAAGGGGTTGTGCCTTGATAGCTGCCCACCCACTGCGCTTGTTGAACTTTTTGTTGCATTGCACTGCTGTCTTGCGTGGTGGTTGTACCCTCACACCCACCCACCAGCAGCATAGAACTTGCAAACAACGGAATAAGAATCGGCTTTTTCATGCGGCTTGACCCATTAAATCAACGCCCACAAGATAGCACAACAAATAAGCACTCACATCTATTTTGCTTTACATTTCACTCAATATTCCAGTGATATGTGGTTTATGATCTTGGGTATTGCGCAGTAAAAAAGCCAAATTGCCATTTTGTGCAGTTAGTAATTCCACCCGTGATGGTAAATAGATCGGCAATTTAAACTCAACAACCACACAATAAGCCTTGGGAAGTTCCAAGCGAGATAGAACTTGAGCCTTACTCCACATACCATGGGCAATGGCACGCTTAAAACCAAAGGCTTTGGCACTCAAGCGATGCAAATGAATTAAATTAAAATCGCCTGAATGCAAAGCGTATTGGCGTCCGATATTTTCCGCCACTTGCCATTCATCTTTGGGCAAATATACATATTGTAAGGCTTCAGCTACTTTATGCGCACGCGAGCCGCCTTTTTGCAAAGATAAATATCGGCTACGCGCGCGAATGACCACTTGATGGTCAATTTTAACTTCAGTGATAAAATCAAATGCCAATCCTTTGGCATGCGGCGAAAGTGTCCCAAAACGACACGACAATTGCATCACTTCATGTGCCAATACCGGACGTAACTGCTCAAGCTGATTGGCAATATGCACCAAGCCCAACACTTGAAAGGGAAATTCTGCCACACTCATCATGTGCATTTGTAAACTTTGCGATAACATTGCCATATACAATGCCGGCACCTGCTGCGTAGTGGCAAAACCGGTCAAAGCTTGATAACGGCGCAAATGCTTGACATCCACATGCAGCTGATCCACCACATACTCAAGTTCAGGCAATACCGGTTGATGGCTGTTCTTTTTAAGCATTGCTTGTATTAGCTTAGGATACGCCACATAAGCTTTAGGCAATTGCTGAAAATGCCGTGTCATCATATCTGTCTTCCTTGCAATAGGTTAAGCACCTAAAATACTGTGTCCACATACCCGTAATACATTGCCATTTAAGCCACCCGATGCCGGTTGGGCAAAAAATGCAATCGCCTCGGCAACATCTATAGGTAAACCACCTTGGCTCATGGCGTTCATGCGTCGGCCTGCCTCACGAATGGCAAACGGAATAGTAGCGGTCATTTGCGTTTCAATAAAACCGGGGGCGACCGCATTAATGGTCATGCCTTGGGTTAAGGTGAGTGCAGTATACTCTACCAAACCGATCACACCGGCTTTAGAGGTGGCATAATTGCTCTGCCCCATATTGCCAGCAATGCCTGAAATTGAAGAAATACACACCATGCGTGCCTGCGCATTTAAACCTTGATGACTGAGTAAATGATGGTTGATACGTTCAATTGCGCTCAGATTAATGTCAAGCACCAAATCCCAAGCCTGCTGTGGCATATTGGCCAAGGTTTTATCACGGGTAATGCCAGCATTATGTACAACAATGTCTAAACCACCCTGACTTTGGGCAGCAGCTAAAATCTCCATACCAGCATTGGCTTGGCTAATATCTAAAGCCAAGGCTGAACCTTGAATCTGATTGGCAATGACTTGTAATTCTTGTTGTTGAGCTGGAATGTCTAAGCAAATCACATGAGCACCATCACGGGCTAACACCTGTGCAATCGCAGCGCCAATCCCACGACTTGCACCTGTAACCAACGCAGTTTTACCTAACAGTGGTTGCTGCCAATCTATATGTTGCACTTGGGCGTGTTGTATATGTAGCACCTGCCCGGATACATAGGCAGAGCGTGGTGACAGAACAAAACGTAAACTTGACTCCATATTGCCTTCTGCATCTGGGTCAACATAGAGTAATTGTGCGGTAATACCTTTTTTAAGCTCTTTGGCTAAGGATTTTACAAAACCTTGTAAAGCACGTTGTGCAATGGCTTGTGCAACGGTTTTGGCCTGCTGAGGATTTAAACCCACCACCACCACGCGTCCTGAAGCAGACACTTGTCGCATCAGCGGCTGAAAAAATGCATACAGCTGTTGTAAATCTTGACTCTGCGCAATACCAGATGCATCAAATATCAACGCTTTAAATTTTGATTCTTTATCACCAGCATTAAAAGCGCCTAAATTTAAGCCCACACGCGCAGCAAGCTGTTGTAATTGTGGATTATTGCCTGCATAGCTATTGGCATGAATATTGGCCAACACTTGGGAGATGCTAGCCACAAAAACACTGTTAGCTGCAGCGCCAAATAACACCGCACCTTCTAAAACCGGTGTTGCTCGTTCAAAACGTTGTAATTTTGGCGGTTGCGGTAGACCTAAATTTTTGGTGACAAATTGACCAAGAGGAGAATGAGAAAAATTTTGATATTGATCTGTCATGATAATTCTCTCGCATCGTATCGATGTTAAATTGATTTATTCTTGAGCACGATATTAAGCATGTATTGGGCAAAATATCTATATTTTTCACATCGAGGATACGCCAGCTTACAATTTGATGACCGAAGCTTGCATTAAAAACAGCGATTCATATAGTCAAGCTCTTGGCGTTTAGAGTATGTTAAGGTCAAGCAAAATAACAACCACAGCGACTTTGGGCAGCTTTATAACTTCACCATGCGCTTTTTCTTGTTAGGACAATTTCTATGACACAAAATAATATCCGCCGTGTGGCCATTTTAGGTGGCAACCGCATTCCTTTTGCACGCTCAAATGGTGCTTATTTTAAAGCCACCAATATAGATATGCTCACTGCCGCGTTAAATGGTTTGGTTAACCGCTTTGGTCTACAAGGACAGCGCTTGGGTGAGGTAGCAGCCGGTGCAGTGTTAAAACATAGCCGTGATTTTAATATGACACGCGAATGTGTGCTCAATACTCAACTTGCCCCTGAAACCCCTGCCTATGATCTACAACAAGCATGTGCTACAGGCTTACAAGCGGCCTTTCAAGTGGCCAATAAAATTGCCCTTGGACAAATTGAAGTGGGTATTGCCGGTGGGGTCGACACCACATCTGATGCCCCAATTGCCTTAGGCGATGGCTTACGTAAAGCTTTACTTGAACTGAGCATTGCCAAAACTGCCAAAGCCCGTTTACAGGCCTTAACCAAAATTAATGTGAAAGATTTAATGGATGCTCCCCGTAATGGCGAACCACGTACCGGTTTATCTATGGGGGATCATCAAGCCTTAACCACTTTAGAATGGGGCATTTCGCGTGAAGCCCAAGATGAATTGGCCGCCAGCTCACATCAAAAAATGCATGCCGCGTATGAGCAAGGTTTTTTTGATGATTTAGTCACCCCATTTTTAGGACTAGAGCGTGACAATAACTTACGCCCAGATTCAACCGTTGAGCAATTGGCGAAACTCAAAACCACGTTTGGTCAAGGCGATGCACGTACCATGACCGCAGGAAACTCTACCCCTCTGACCGATGGTGCGTCGTGTGTATTACTTGCCTCAGAAGAATGGGCCCAAGCCAATGGACATGAAATCTTGGCTTATTTAAGTTTTAGCGAAACAGCTGCGGTTGATTTTGTAAATAAAAAAGAAGGTTTACTCATGGCCCCTGCATACGCGCTACCCCGCATGTTGCAACGTGCCAATTTAACTTTACAAGATTTTGATTTTTATGAAATCCATGAAGCTTTTGCGTCACAGGTTTTATCTACCTTAAAAGCATGGGAAGATCCGACCTTCTGTCAACAGCGTTTAGGTTTAGATGCACCTTTAGGCACAATTGATCGTCGTAAACTCAATGTTCATGGTTCATCTTTAGCGGCAGGTCATCCTTTTGCAGCTACAGGCGGGCGTATTTTAGCCACTGCTGCTAAACTGATTGCTCAACGCGGTTCCGGTCGCGCTTTAATTTCTATTTGTGCCGCCGGTGGTCAAGGGGTCACGGCAATTGTTGAAAAGTAACTATAAAAAAAGCACCCTTTAAGGGTGCTTTTTTTAATGACTGTATTGTGTGCCAAAAAATCGCGCTTCAATATGGTCGTAGATCCACTGAAAAATAAAGGTATATACCAAAATACATAAGGTCAAGACAAAATCCAACATGATGGCTTGCCATAGACTAATCTGTAAGGCATAAGCGACCATAGGAATAGTGGCTAACATTAAACCACCCTCAAAACCTATCGCATGCAAAATACGCACCTTTACTGTACGGGTAAGACCACGCTTTGCTTCAAATTTTTCAAAATAGTGGTTAAATACCATGTTCCACAACACTGAGGTAATGGCCATAGCAATACCTAAACCACCCGTTAACTCTAAAGGCAATTCAAAAATAAAACTTAACGCCAACGCAATAATCAGCAATAAAATCACTTCGTAAGTCAGTGCATGCACAATTCTACGTTTTGACAACCACATGCTTTTAAGTCTCATTCATCATTCAACATCAGGCATACTATGTGTTTAATTCTGACAAATAAAGTCAGATCATTTCAATTTTATTGATAGGTTATCTATGAACTTAACCCAAGACCAATTGATATTATTTAAAACCGTGATGGAATGTGGTTCTTTTTCTGCAGCTGCACGCCAATTGGGCAAAGTTCCTTCTGCGGTGAGTATGGCAATTGCCAACTTAGAAATTGACCTTAACTTAACTTTATTTGAACGTGTGGGTCGTGAACCGATTCCTACGATTGCGGCCAAACACCTGTATCAAAAAGCGTTACATCTGTTGGTTGATTTACACGCATGGCAACAATATGCCCACGCTTTGAGTCAAGGTGTAGAAGCAGAACTGACCATTGCTGTGGTGTCCGAGCTACAATATAGCAATTGGCCTCATTATGTAGCACAGGTGGCACATGCATTTCCAAGCGTTAAAATTAATATTTTAAACTCCCCACAAGAAGATGCAGTACAACTGCTTAACAGTGGTCGTGCCCAGTTGGCGTTTATGTTTGAACGTGAACAATTACAAAGTGGGGAACAGTTTATAGAAGTTGAACCACAAACTTTAGTGCCCGTGGCAGCGATCTCGCATGCTTTGGCACAACAACACGCAATTGGACTAAGTGCCTTACAACAGCACCGACAAATTGTGGTGGCAAGCCGTGAACGTGAGCGTTTACCTGAATTGAGTTATTCTAAGGAGGTCTGGCATACCGACCACCATGACTCAGCCTGTCGCTTAATTTTACAAGGCTTAGGTTGGGGAATTTTGCCACTCCAAATGTTGCATGAAAACCCACATTTGGCAGCACAACTGAAGATTTTACCGCTATGTGACTTTAGCCCACAGCTCACCTACTTCATGGATTTGGTGTGGCGCAGTGACCGTTTTTTAGGGCAAGCTGCACAATTTTTAATCCACAACATACAAAATTGCCGAAAAAACCCACTTTAATTGAAACAAATGCTGTGCTAAAGGCTTGGCAAAGACGCATTTTTTGCTATATAACAAAGCTACAGGGTCACTCAATAAAGAATTAAAGCAATGAAACAAACAGCCTTAGCACAACTTCAACAATTCACCACCATTGTTGCCGACAGCGGCGATTTAAATGCAATTGCCACCTTACGTCCATTAGATGCAACCACCAATCCATCATTAATTACTGCCGCTGCAATGCAAGCAGACAACCAAACCCTGATTCAAGATGCGTTTGCCCAAGCACGCCGTGAAGGTTATCAAGAAGATGCTTTTATTGAACGCAGTATTGATATTTTGACCGTTAAACTTGGCGTTGAAATTTTACAATTAATTGATGGGCGTGTATCCACCGAAGTGGATGCAGCTTTGTCGTATGACACAAATGCCACCATTGCCAAAGCCAAAGAATTGCTTGCCCTGTATCAAGATTACGGTATTGCACAAGATCGGATCTTAATTAAAATTGCCTCCACTTGGGAAGGCATTCAAGCAGCGCGTGTATTAGAAGCCCAAGGGATTCACTGCAATTTAACCTTACTGTTTGGTTTAGCCCAAGCACGTGCCTGTGCCGATGCCGGTGTGACGTTAATTTCGCCGTTTGTAGGACGTATTTTAGATTGGCACAAAAAAGCCGAAGGTGTCGCGCACTACCCAATTGAACAAGATCCCGGCGTTTTATCTGTCAAACAGATTTACCAATACTACAAACAACACGGCGTTAAAACCGAAGTGATGGGCGCAAGTTTCCGTAGTATTGAGCAAGTTTTAGCTTTAGCAGGCTGTGATTTACTCACCGTTGCACCAAATTTACTCCAACAACTTGCTGCAACTGAATGTGATGTACCGCGTCTATTAAACCCACAAAGCCATGTTGAAGCTGACCTTGGCGCAGTGTTCATTGATGAGCTGAGTTTTAAAAATGAGGTGCAACATGACCTCATGGCAAGTCAACTCTTACAAGGTGGCATTGATGGCTTTATTAAAGCACGCCAACAGCTGCACCAATTACTTGCCAGTGCCACAGCCCACACAGAAGTCGTGGCTTAAATCTTAAGCAATAAAAAATTCAACCGATGTTGCTAAAACATCGGTTTTTTATTCAGCACACATTAAAAATTGAGCAAAATAAAGCGTTTAAATCTTGAGTATTTTGATTAGCTTTAAGTCTCGTTTTTTCAGGCTAATTATTTGAAATTTAATTACTAATTATTGTTTCATTTTTAACAATATGTTATGTATAAAGTATGCAATAACCATAATTTTATAAGGATAACAGCAATGTCATACCAACATATTTTAGTACCCGTTGATGGTTCTGCCATTTCTTTGGCTGCGGTTAAACATGCCGCGCAATTGGCCACAGGTTTTAACGCTCAACTGACCTTAATTAGCTTAATTGCCGAAGACCCATTTACAGGGGTAGATTTTCATTATTCTTCATCCATTATGAAAGAGTATTTTATTCAAGCACATGCCAATGCCGAACAAGCGCTGACCGAAGCTGCTGCTATTGCCGAACAGGTGGGTTGTAAAGCCCAAATTAAAATTATGAAAGGTGTGGTGTCAGCACAAGGGGTCACTGAAAGCGCGCATGATTTAGATGCCGATTTAATTGTGATGGGTTCACATGGACGTACTGGCTTAAAAAAATTCATCTTAGGCAGTTTTGCCCAAGACGTGTTGAGTCAATCTGAATTACCTGTAATGATTATTAAAGCATAAGAGTACACCATGACAGCCTATCAACATATTTTAGTGGCGATTGATGAATCACCTATCTCTTATGCTGCTGTTGAACAAGCAGCAGTTTTAGCACAAGAGTTAAAAGCCCAAATCACCCTCATGAGCGTGATTGCAGTGGATCCATTTGTTGGGGTAGATTTTTATAAAGTTGCACCCGCCATTACCGATTATTTTATGCAAGCTGAGAGCAATGCACAAAATCGTCTCGATGAAATTAAAGCCAATTTGGAGCGCGATGGTTTAAGCGTGAATATTAAACTGATTCGTGGCATGAGCCCATCTGAAGGTATTATTCATGTTGCAGATGAAGTGGGGGCTGATTTAATTATGATGGGTTCGCATGGTCGCACGGGTTTACAAAAACTCATGTTAGGCAGCGTGGCACAACATGTGCTCACGCAATCGCCTTTGCCGGTGTTAATTGTAAAAGGTTAAACATCTCCCCCTGATGATTCAGGGGTTTTTTCTAAAGGCTTCATCAAAGCACTCTTGGAGCCTTTGGCAATCCAGCTGTTCGGCAAAATTCTTTAAGCAACGTTTTAAAATTTCTTCGGCTTCATACTGTGCCGCTTGGCGCAAGGCAGGCTCTGGCGCATGTTGCGCAATCAACCCTAAACATTTTAAGAAACGTTGATTAATTTCTAAATTACTTACCGAGTCACGCGCAATGGGTGCAAAAACACTTTCAATCCAAGCACCTTCATCCATTGGGCTGATACTTAAATGTTGATATTCGGCTAAATCATCGCTGGATGCTTGGGTATCTACAATGACACGCGTTAAGGCGTTGAGCACACTAATGGCTGTAGCAGGGTCATTGGTGGCTGCCGACATTGCACGTTGCCCCACTTCGCTCATGACCAATAAACCTAAACGTGGATCTTGTGGATAACAACGATTGGCTTCTTGCAATACACACGCACCAAGTTGCTGCTTAATGCTGGTGATGGTGTCTTTATCTAGCGCGTGTCGGGCATATACTTGTAATACCGGCAAATCACGGGCCATAAATTTACCCGGACGCTCTGGAATATGCACATGTAATTGATGCGTTGTAGCAATCTCATTTAAACCGGCTAAATCTAAATCCGAGATATACGCCGTTGCCGAACTCAGCACTTCAAAATCAGGTGCTTTGGTGGGTAGTGCATGCGTTGCACCTAAATTTGGCTGTGCACGATAGGTTGCCAAAGTGGTGGATGCCACCTTTTCAATACGTTGTAAGGCATCTCCTAATGAACCCAATTGCGATAAAGTATGTACCCAACGAATTAAAGTGAAGATGATATACATCAACACCAAAATGGTACTAATAAATAAGATAAAACGTCCCGCTTGACCGTAATACTCCAAGCTTAAAGCAATCTTGGCAATCACTGAATAAATAAACGCAGCAATAAATGAGGCAATTGCCACACGAGCAGTGTCGTCTGCCATAATTAATAAACGCGCACGCGGCGTGGCACTATTGGAACTTGAAGCTAAGGCAGACACCATAATCGACAAAGAAAACGTGGTGACTGCAAGCATGCTTGAGGCAATAATATTTAGTAAATCCGATAAGGTATCTACCGAAATATGTGGAATGGCATCACTGGGCAATACATAACCACCCAATTTTGCCATTAAGGAAAAGACCACGGCAAACACGGCGCCAAGGGTTGGGTGAATCCACAAACTTTTTGCAGGATCAGCTAAAATCAATTTTATTTTATGCCACATAGCGGCTACTCTTATTGTTGATAAAGTGATCAAATCATTGTAGTTTATTGGCTTTTTTATAATGTAAAAGTTTGTATTTTCTGCAATTATTTATGCAGCACACGCACCTGCTTAGCATACTGCTGTTGGCTAAAATGACCGGTAAATTGACCTGTTTGATCTAAGATGGGCAATGAATAATGCGGCTGCATGGTAATTTCATAACGTGCATCAGCATGCGTGATAGGCGCAATACTGACCGCTAAAAAACCATAATGTTTACCGCCTTTGATTAATTTTTGTCCTTGCCATATTTCAGGTGCATCGCCATGGGCACTCCAATGCGTGTGTTTGGCATGTTGTGGTAAATGATCAAACGGCATGTCATCGGTCATGGGGCGTGCACCAGGTCCACGTAAACCATCACCTGAAAAACCCACATCCCAATATTGCACACCGTCTAGTTGTAGTGTTTCCAATAACTCATTGTGACCTGAAAATACCGCAACCACGCCATATTGACGCATTAAAGGATGATAGACACGCATGGCTTGCCCTGAATGTTTATCTTGCCCATGCTCAATTCCCGCCCAACCTGAGGCTAAGCTATGTAGCCCTGTACCATAGGCCATATGGTGCCATTGCACAAAAATAATTTGACCCTTGGCCTGTGCATCCTGTAATTGTTGCTCGGCCCATTGCCATTGCTCAGAACCAGGATTGAAATCTGGCACGCCTGCCGCTTGCCCATTCAGCAGCAAATTGGTGTCTTTTGTGACATCTTGATCATCACCATTGGTGGAATCTAAGCCAATAATGCTGACTGGACCATAATCAATACGATAATACCGCCCCTTTGCAGTGGCTAAACTGGCTTGATTATCAGGCACTTCCCAATAGCTTTGCCATTTTTGATAAGCACGCTGTACTGCCTCGGCATGATAAGGCGCATCTTGCTCAGGATGCCAATACAGATCATGATTGCCCATTACAGGTAAAATTGCCGTTTGACTGGCCAATTGCCCCCACTCTCCTGCGACATGACGCCAAAATTCATCCCAATCTAATTGTCGGCCACCTTTGGCTGTTAAATCCCCTGCAATCAAACACAAATGCGGTGAAAATTCAGCCACTGCTTTTAAGGTTTGTTGATAGCCTGTGGTTTGATCGAGTAAATAAGGGCGCTTTAAGCTCTCATACGTGGTCGCCAAAGGCTGCTTAGGGTCAGATTGTCCCCATGTTGTAAAATGACCGGTCGACTCAGGCTGAGTTTCCATATCTGACATGACTGCAAAACGAATATGACTGGCTTGAGCGACATGGGGAGCTGTTTTAAAACGCGCAGTAAAAGTGGGTTGACCTGCCTGACGTACATGATAAATATACTCTTGATTGGCCGCCAAACCAGTCACGCGAATACGATGCCGATACGGCAGTGTAGGTAAAGTATCTTCGGCTAGATCAGCATGCAATTGTCCAAGATTTTGCTCACTATGAAGATAGCTTTTTTCAGCCTCTGAATAGACTAAGGCCGTTGCCAATTCAGGCGTAGAATAAAAATAACCCACACCTTCAACTTCCAACTCAGCAATGGCATTTTTTTCACTTAACCATAAAATACTCATTGCATCACTGGTGGGATGTTGTAAATAAGGCAATACCCTAAATTTGCCCGGTTCTTGTGCTGGCACAACTTGACGCGGATAGGCTTGTGGTGCTGATGTTAAGTGCATGCCACTGATTGCTGCAAATCCTATTGCTGCCAATACAGCTCCCCACAGCCAAATTTTTTGCATTGCTTCATGCCTGCATTTTTAAATGCGATCTATTTTAGGTAAAACATTTGAAAAAGCGAGATTTTTTGCACAAAAAAGCCCATCCGAAGATGGGCTATATGTTAAGCGTTTTTATGCAACACTGAGCATGGTGCTTAAAGTTTCAGTCACATTTTTAGATTTCACTAAAGGCTGCAGCGCTTCGAGTTGTGCTTTAACTTGGCTACGTTGCGGTTCAGCCAAAGTGTACCAACGTGACAACACTTGTAATAAACGTGAGCCGACAATCGGATTTTTCTCATCCAAATAACGTGCAAGTTCAATAAAATGTTGAACACCAAAGCTCCAAGCATTCACAGGATTGGCATTTAAACCGCCTGATACAGCACGAATACGGTTTGGCACACCCAAGTCATAATCAGGATGCGAAGTTAAATAAGCAATGGTTTCTGCATCTGCTTTTGGATGAGCTGCTTGAATCATAAACCACTGATCCATGGCCAATGCTTCATCTTTAAAGCGCAAGTAAAAATCAATTAATGCTTTTTCAGCTTGCGGTGCATCATTCCACACCAAGACTTTAAGCGCACCTAAACGCTCAGACATGTTGCCTGTGCTTTTAAATTTATCATAAGCCAAATCAAATGCAGACTCATCACCCTGACGTACCATCATAGCGAAGGCAATATTTTTTAATGCACGCACTCCCATGGCTTGGCTAAATTCAGCAGGTGCTTGAAGTTCTTGATCAATATTTTTCCAAAAACCTTTACATGCTTGGGCTATTGCATTTAACAAGGCTTCACGTTTTGCTTGAATCACTAACGGATTATAGTCTGCATCAATACGACTGGCTAAATAGCCTTCCGATGGAACATCGAGTAAACGCGATGCCAATAAAGGATCCGTATTCACCAATTGTGGTAACAATTGAGGCGAACTAATCGCATCTAAATAAACTTGAGCCTTATGGTCTTTGAGTAAGATATTTTCCAGCAAAGTTTGCGCTGCTTGCCATTGGTTAAAACCATTGGTTTCATGTTGCAGCAAAAATGCTAAATCTTGATCTGAATAGTTAAACTCTAAATCGACTGGCGCTGAGAAATTCCGCAGTAACGATACCACTGGTTTAACCTTGACATCTTTAAAATCAATGCTGGCTTCGGCTTGATCAAACAGATACACACCATCTTTTACGCCATTTTCAAACAAGCTGTCTGAATTTAAAACCAATTGCTCACCTGTTACGGCATCAAACAATGCCAAAGCCACTGGCATTGGAACAGCTTTTAAGTTTGGATATTTGGCATGGGCTTTGAGGCTTTGTTTCAAGCTTAAAGTATAGCTTTGCGCATCTGCATCATATTCACCTTTCGCTTCAAGTTTTGGCGTACCTGGTTGGTTATACCACGTTAAAAATGCCGATAAATCCACACCTGAGCCTGCCGTGAGTGCTGCCACCCAATCTTCAACGGTTACTGCTTGACCATCATGGCGTTTAAAGTATTCGTCTGTGCCCGCGCGGAATTTTTCTTTACCCAAAAGCGTTGCCATCATGCGGTTAATTTCCGCACCTTTTTCATACACAGTTGCGGTATAGAAGTTATTAATTTCCACAAAATGGTCAGGGCGTGGTGGGTGCGATAATGGACCTGAATCTTCAGGGAATTGATGCGCTTTTAAAACCGCAACATCATCAATACGTTGTACCGCAGCCGATTGTAAATCTTCAGAGAAAGATTGATCACGGAAAACCGTTAAACCTTCTTTTAAGCACAATTGGAACCAATCACGGCACGTAATACGGTTACCTGTCCAGTTATGGAAATATTCATGCGCAATCACGGATTGCACCCGCATAATCGCAGCATCGGTGGTAAATTCTTCATCGGCCAATACACATGAGGTATTAAAGATATTTAAACCTTTGTTTTCCATGGCACCCATATTGAATGCACTGGTCGCCACAATCATATAAATATCTAAATCGTATGGTAAGCCGTAATGCTCTTCATCCCAACGCATAGAATGTTTGAGTGCTTGCATGGCAATGTGACATTTTGGAATGTCTTTTTCTTCAGCATAAATCTCTAAAGCAACATTACGACCTTCAGAAGTGACATAACTGTCTTTTAAAATGGCTAAATCACCAATCACACAAGCAAAAAGATAGGCTGGCTTTTTGGTTGGGTCTTGCCAAATGGCATAATGACGACCTTCGCCCGCTTCGCCTTTTTCAATCAAGTTACCGTTGGCAAGCAAAACTGGGAATTTTTTATCGGCTTCCACACGTGTGGTAAATACCGACAAAACATCTGGACGATCAGGATAAAAGGTAATTTTACGAAAACCTTCTGGTTCATTTTGGGTGACAAATAAATCATCTGCGGCTTGATACAAGCCTTCTAATTGAGTATTGCTCTCAGGATGAATCAGCACCACAGTTTCTAGCATGACCTGCTCAGGTGCATTTTGAATCACCAATTGCTCGGCATCTAATTGATAGGCATCTGAAGTCAGTGGCGTGCCATTTAAAGTAATCGATTCTAAGCTTAAATCACGACCCAATAACACCAAGTCGCCTGCACTTTGACGTTGCATCTTAAGCTTGGCAGTGACACGAGTATAATCAGCAAACACTTGGATATTTAAATCCACAGCATCCACCAAAAAACTTGGAATTTGGTAGTCTTTTAAATACACGGTTTGGTCGGCTTCAACCGCAGGGTTTGCTGCAATATTCATGTTGCTGTTTATCCTATTTACAGAGTTTTATGTGCTTTTACTCGATCATAAGTCAAGTTTTAGGCGCTGTGTTTGCTATGTATATGGGTGTGCACAACATATTTTCAATGATTTAGCGCAAAAAAGCCAAAATAATCGCGGGGGTTGATTGAGGCGAAATGAATAGCTGTCACGCTTAAACTTAGGCTATTTTGTATATAAGGGCAATGCTGATGCACGCTTAAATCTGTGTATAATCACGAGGTTCTTTATGCTGTGCGACTGCCTCATGAGTTTTAATATTTTACAAAAAAATTTAGATACCAGTGCATTTTGTCCATTGTGTCAAGCCGCCATGTATTGGATTGATGCTGAACAATTTGATCAAGATATTAATTTCCACGAATGTAGTCATTGTCAGCATCGTGTGTTTCAAGAGCCGCAGCACAGTTGCCATTGTGACAGCTGTTTAGGTGAGCGTAAAAAAGCCATGCGTGCCACGCGTTTACAAGAAAATCGTAAAGGTCAACGCCGCAATAAAGATAGCGTCGAGCTTGAGTTATATCAGTTAAAATTTGTAGAAAAGTTATTTTTATTGGCATTATTAGACCCGCAAATTCAAGAACATACCCGCCATGATGAATACATTCATTGGGATGAGGTAAAGTTTCAAAATATCAGCCCTAATTTTTTATTTCAAAATGCCATTATTAAGCATTTGGTAAAACAACAGATTTTAATTGACCCCGACGCCAGTATTGACAACGAGCGCTATTACCTTAATGTACGTCTAGATGGTTATAGTGAGCCGAGTTTATTTAGCGTAACGCAACAATTACGCCATTGGTTTTATGAAAATTTATCGCTTGGTATTCCATTTAAAAGCAGCGAAGAAGTCAAAGACGCAATTTATCTGTTGCTGTATCAAGAAATTATTCAATTTATTCAGATGTATTGCCGGACATGGAAAATCATGTTTGCAGGTAATCATGCCTTTCAGATGTTTTGCTACCGCTTGATGGATAGTCTGGCAGTCGGACAAATTTATTATTTAATTCAAAATGCTTTAGATTATTTACAGCAACAAAATATTTTACAACCACGTAACGATAATTTTATTAACACCAATATGCTGAAAAAAACCCTACAGCAATATCGTGAACGTGCTGTACGTGAGCGTTGGGAAACCTCTACCCTACCGCGCCCGCAAAATTTACCATTAAGCCGTATGAGCGAGATTTTATTTTTCCGTTTTTTAGGCTATGACGAGACCATCTTTGTACAACCCATGTGGCGTTCATGGAAAAAAATTGAACCGCGTTTAAAGTTCTATGCCGAAAAACGCTGTATGCACTGTGGCTCTAATGAATTAAGCGTAGATTATGATGCCGAAGACTATGTCACACTCAGCTGCCGCAACTGTAAGCATCAAGATCATTATTTTACCCAGTAATATGCTTTGTTTTCTGCCTAAGCTTGAGCAAGGTGAAGTTTTGGCAATTTAAGATAGTCTTTTCGCCAAGCTTATGTTTTAATGCACGCAGTATGAGATGAGCCTCTTACAGTATGCAGCTTAGATCTGTATACGACTAGCCCCTAACCATGGGGCTTTTTATTGTCTAAAATTTATAAAAACGCTTAAATTTCAGGGTTATTTAGGCTTAATGTCATAAACCCAATTACGAGCTTGTTGGTCTGTTGTGGATTCACAAACATAGTAATCATGATCCCATGAATCAGGATGGAAGATTTCTTTTTTGCTGTAGGTAACGTTTTTACCTTTTTCAACACAGATAAAGTGGTCACCTTGGTCTTTAATTTGGGTTCCGTTTAAGAAACCACCAATACAGAGGAAACGGGATTGTTTGGACATTTGGATCAATCAACTTTTTGAATCATTTTCAATATGTGAACCGTACCGGGTTTGTCGGAGACTCAATATTCTGAGAGACTATTCCGATGAAAAAACCAACCTATACCCC
>NZ_CANQLZ010000031.1 GCF_947624825.1 uncultured Acinetobacter sp. | reverse complement strand
TCATTAAATCTAGTTAAATTTTCATATTTCATGGGACTAGTATAAACAATTTTTTACTTTCGCAAGAGGTCTAATAATGATGCACCTAAATACATTACGTGACTATATCAGCGGCAAGGATTGGCAAGCGCTTGAACAATTTATTGCGCAACAACCGATGCAACGTATTGCGGACAGCGCCAATGCTTTACACATACATGAACAAGTACAAATGTTGACACATATTGCTCAAGCAGGTCGATTGTTTGAGCATTTATCACATGCTACGCAGTTACAATTGGCGCAGCATTTGAGCATAGAACACATTGCAGCGCTGATGACGCAGATGCATTCTGATGATCGTACCGATTTTTATCAATGCCTTGTGCCCAAAGTTCAACAACAATTGCTGCAAGCATTGCCTGAGACAATTACACAACAATTGTGTCAACTAGCGGCGTATGCACAAAATTCAGCTGGTGCCATTATGAGCTCAGATTTTGTCACGCTGGATCCGCAAAGCAGCTTGGCAGATGCCATTGAAACTTTAAGACACCTTGCATCGGATCGGGAAACCTTATATTTGGTGTATGTGGTAGACGATGCACAACGTTTAATTGGCGTGATCTCGTTGCGGCAAATCATCCAAGCTGACCCACAGTGCAGGGTCGCTCAAGTGATGCAGCGTGAATTAATCACCGCTTATGTGGATGATGATCAAGAGCATGTTGCAAGCGTGTTGGCACATTATGATTTTTTGGCATTGCCGATTATTGATACTCAACAGCGCCTCGTGGGTATTGTCACTTATGATGATGCCATGGACGTGATTCGCGCTGAAACCGATGAAGATTTTTTAAAAAGTAGCGCAGTACAAACCCAAGGCAGTTTGAGTCTAAAACAGGCTTCTATCTTTAGCTTGTATAAAAAGCGCGTCTTTTGGTTGGTGATCTTGGTGTTTGGTAGTCTCTTGTCTGGGATGGGCATTGCCCACTTTGAAGACATTATTGCCACACATATTGTATTGGTGTTTTTTCTACCCTTGTTGGTGGGCAGTGGGGGGAATGCAGGTTCACAATCGGCAACCCTGATGGTACGTGCTTTAGCCACAGGCGATGTAGAATTAAAAGATTGGTTGGGCTTGCTGGGGCGTGAAACCTTGGTGGCGCTGTGCTTGGGCACCACCATGGCTGTGGCGGTGTCAATTTTAGGTTATATTCGGGGTGATATCATGGTGGCAGTGGTATTGGCTTTGAGTATGTTGGGGATTGTGCTGTTAGGTGCATTAATTGGCATGAGTTTGCCGTTTATTTTAAATCGACTCAAGCTTGATCCGGCAAGTGCCTCTGGACCACTGGTCACCTCGATTTGCGACGCAACAGGTGTCGTGGTGTATTTATTTATTGCGTCACGGCTTTTATTTTAATTGAAGGTAAGCATGTCAAAATCTCCACTGCACTCCAAAATGTCACGCCAAGAGGTGATTCGCTTGGAACGTGATTTAGCAAAATTTGCCAATATGATGGATTCGGTGGTGCGTATTCCATTTACCAAACAAGGTGTAGGTGCCGATGCTGCTTTGAGCACGGTACCGATTGCAGGCGATCTAGCCGGTTTTGCACTCACATGTTATGCCATATATAAAGCGCGACAATTGGGTGTGCCACAACAAAAACTCAATCCGGTGATTAAATTGGCACTGATGGATGCGGTGGTTGGCTTTATTCCCGTTGCCGGCACAATTTTTGATGTGTTTATTCGACCGAGTAAAAAGGCACTTGCAGTGGTGCATCAGCATATTCAAGACGAATATGGCATTCAAAGCGACCACCATATTGTGCATCCATTTTTACATGAAGAATTAGAAAAAAAGCAGCAAAATTCACGCTTTTGGCGCAATCCTGTGGTGGCTTGGTTGTGGGTGCATATTCCTGATCTATTGGGTATTGTATTTTTAGCAATATTTGCAATAGCGCTGTACTTTGGCGTGCTTTGGTTATGGGGCGTGTGGCAGTAATTTAGTCGTAGAGACAATCTTGCTTGATCAAAAATATTTTATGATGATCGCTACACAGCTCAAATAGGATGGAAGAGAATATGAAAGCATTGGGATTAATGTTGATTGCCACTGTGACATGTACCAGTGCGATCGCCAATGATTATACGCTCAAGAAAAAACAGATTCGCCAGAATTTGATTCAGTGCTTAGATGATCCAGATCATTATAATTCAGTGGGTTTTAATCAATGTATAGTGCAAGCAGGGCAGCAGTTTAAGCAAGCCGCAGACTTAAAAATGCAGCGCCATATTCAAACCGAGACTCAAGCGAGTATTCGTCAAGGATGGATAAAAGATCGAGCTATTCATCATCAAGCGATAAAAAGTTGTGACAATCAAACTGAGTTAAATTTTCAAGGCTATGCCTATGCAGCAAAATGTGAGTTAAAACGTTCACAAGATTACTATAGCTATAGTATGTTTGATGAAACGCCACATACTGATTGGACCACAGCCCAACATGTCGATGCGTTATTTATTGGCTATTGATCACTCATAAAAAAGCCCCCTAGATAGGAGGCTTTTATGGTTACGGCATTGGGGGCTTAATTATGGGCAATCGAGTTGTTGTAATGCAGCAACACGTTGTTCAATTGTTGGGTGAGTTTGGAACAATGCAGCTAAGCTAAAGCCTTGCTCTTGACCTGCCGAGATTGAAAACGCTTTCATTTCTTTTGGCATTTGATCTGGCATTTCAGTTTCAGCTTGTAAACGCAATAATGCAGAGATCATGGCTTGTTTACCGGCTAAACGCGCACCTGCTTCATCGGCACGGTATTCACGGTAGCGTGAAAACCACATCACGATGGCAGAAGCTAAGATACCAAACACAATATCTAAAACAATGGTAATACCAAAGTAAGCTAAACCTGGTGCTTCACCTTCTTCACGCCCAAAGATATTGCGGTCAATAAAATCACCTACCACACGTGCAAAGAACATAACGAAGGCATTGACCACACCTTGCACAAGCGCAAGGGTCACCATATCACCGTTTGCCACATGACCAATTTCATGGGCCAATACAGCACGTAATTCGTCTTTATTCATGCGCTCAAGTAAGCCGGTCGATACGGCAACTAAAGCATCATTTTTGTTCCAACCCGTGGCAAAAGCATTGGATTGGTAAGATGGAAAAATACCGACCTCGGGCATGCTAATACCTGCACGCTGAGACAGTTGAGCAACCTCTTGTAATAACCAAGCTTCTGCTTGATTACGAGGCGCATTAGGGTCAATCAGTTCTGTACCTGTAGTTTTCTTCGCCATCCATTTTGACATGAGCAACGAAATGATCGAACCGACCATACCAAAGACAAAACAGACGACCAATAGGTTGCCCAGATTCAAGCCACCCGCGCCATGGTAACTACCGACACCGAAGAGTGACAAAATAATGCCAGCTACAACCAGTACCGCGAGGTTGGTTAGCAAGAACAAACCAATCCGCATCATTGAGAAAATCCTCTTATCGTAAAAATATCATCTGATTTACTAATCGAAATCTTACTCAATATGCGGTGAATGGCATTAAAATTCAAGAAAAAATAACCAAACTTCAGTAAAAAACTCGGATTAATCCGCGATGGTAATTGAGGCTGATGCAGTGGCATGCCCTGTGCTGTATGAACCACGTACTGGACGGTCAGTGTAGCTACCATCGGCTAAGCGAATCACTTCACGGTTATAGCTTGGTGTGGTCACTGTAGCGCTAGAATTGGATTGCGCAATTAAAGTTGCACCGGCTGGAATAGTGTTGTTACTGGTCGCTGCTAAAGTTGCATTGTGGTTAGAGCCAATGCCACCGGCGTAGAGATTTTGGTAACGACTGTGTACGCGGCGTACATAATCTTGGGTTTCGCGAAAAGGAGGAATACCTCCGTATTTTTTTACATTACCTTCACCTGCATTATAGCCGGCTAAAGCCAAAGAGGTATTGCCCTTAAAACGTTTGAGTAACCAAGCTAAATATTTAGCACCCGCCATAATATTTTGCTGGGGGTCATAGGCATTGGACACATTAAAACGCTCGGCAGTCGCAGGCATCAGTTGCATGAGACCTTGCGCACCAACCCGTGAGCGAGCATTCACATCAAAACCCGATTCGGTATGCATCACCGCTTTAATTAAGCCGGCAGACACACCATAAGTTTGTGCTGCTTGATGAATAATACCATCAAAGGCATTTTTGTTACGACTTTGACTAGGTGCCACAGCGGCTTCGTTCGCGCCATAGTTACGATATTGATGAATATTACTTTCTGGATAATAGGTCTTTTTCTCGACCTTAAGATCGCTATATTTACTGTGCTTATTGGTCAGTAAGGTTGTGCCATTATGATCTTTAAGTTGATAAAGCGTTTCCCCTGCAAAACTTAAAGTACTTAAACACAATGTACCCACAGCGGTACACATCGCCCAAATGGTGAAGTCGATTTTCATTGTAGTAATTTAAAATCTGTCCCCAAACAGTGATCTTTAGTTTACCAAAAAAAAATGATTAAGAAAGTGATGCATTGTTTAATTATTAACATGCCTTAAAAACAGCAATTAAAAAATGGACAAAAAAAATCAAAAAAAAAGATTTTTTTTTATTTCCCGTAACTTGACTTATTTAAGTTGTTGATTAAAAAAGAATATTAAATTGATCAAAAAATGATCAATTTAAATAAAACCCTTTGCCCGTGGGCACGAGACCTTGTCAAGTCATAGAGAATCCACAAAGTTATCCACAGCTTTTGTGGAAAACTATATTGATGTAGACCTTGTACTCAAAAGTATTCTATTTTGACTTATTACTATTTTATCAACTGTTTAAAGTCAAAAGGATGACAGGGCTGACATTTGGACAGAATTTACATTCTTTTGCTGCGCTTTTGGTGTGAATCGGCTAAAATTCCGCGTTATTTGTATTTATGGGTTAATCTCGTCTATGTTCTCGCCAGTTGAGTCCAACCAAGGCTTTAATTTTAAGCCAGAACTCCCAACCAGCTCTGCCTACTATCGTCTTTTGAAAAAATTACGCCGCCAAGTCGGTCATGCAATTCGTGATTTTAAAATGATCGAAGATGGCGACAAAGTCATGGTGTGTATTTCAGGTGGTAAAGACAGTTATACCTTGCTTGATATTTTGTTGCAGTTTAAGCGTATTGCACCAATTAACTTTGATGTCATTGCAGTCAACCTTGACCAAAAGCAACCGGGTTTTCCAGAAGATGTATTGCCACGTTATTTAGAAGAAAATAACATTCCGTACTATATCTTAGAAAAAGACACCTATAGCATTACCAAAAAATTGACGCCAGAGGGTAAAACCTATTGCGCAGTGTGCTCACGTTTACGCCGTGGCTCTTTATACGGTTTTGCACAAGAAATTGGTGCAACCAAAGTGGCGTTGGGTCATCATCGTGATGATATTTTAGCAACTTTCTTCTTAAATCTTTTCCATGGCGGCAGCTTAAAAGCCATGCCACCAAAACTATTGTCTTCAGATAAAAAGAATATCTTGATTCGTCCATTGGCTTATGTGGAAGAAAAAGACATTATTAAATACGCAGAAATGCGCCAGTTCCCGATTATTCCTTGTAACTTATGTGGTTCACAAGACAACCTACAACGTGCCATGCTCAATGACATGTTACGTCAATGGGATAAAGAGCATCCAAAACGCTTGCACAGCATTTTTGGTGCCCTACAAAATGTATCGCCATCACAACTGGTTGACCGTGAACTATTTGACTTTGAAGTCTTAGACAGCCAACGCGAATTTGACTTTAAGGGTTCGTGTACTGTTGATGAAAGTGAAGGTGCGAGTAAACGCATTAACATGGTGAATTTAGGCTTTGCCGCTGAATAAAGCTATGTAGCGAATCAATAGGTGTCTTGTAGGCACCTATTTTTTTATGTTAAAAGCATGGGTCAAAACTTAGATTACATGCTATAAAAGGCATGATAACTTTAGTAATAACAGTAAAATTGAGGATAAAACATGCCAGCGTTTTTAACGGATGATTGGTTTACAAAAGTAGAAGCGTTAACTGCACAAGCCGGTGATTTAAATTTACCCCCAGCATTAAATGCGCTCGCGATTAATTTAATTGTCACTGATGCGGCACATCAAATTGAGCTTGCCCTTGCTAGTGGTAAATTACAAAAAGGTCTTGCTGAACACGCTAAAACCACCTTAACCATGGACGCTGAAACATTACGTAAAGTATTTTTAGAATATGACATGAGTGCCGCAATGCAAGCGTTTATGACGGGCAAGATTAAAGTCCAAGGTGACATGTCTCAATTAATGTCACTGCAAACCGCTAAAGCAAGCGCTGAACAAAAAACATTGTTTAAAAATATTTTGGCAGCAACCGAATAAAAATGTTTGTGCCATAAAAAAAGCTTAACCTAAAAGGTTAAGCTTTTTTTATTTAAATACTCACCAATTGTGGTGTAGTTTTAATATGCTCTAAATACGCACGAATACGTGTCACGTATTGTACTGCTTGACGGTAACGACCATTGCTGGCTTTATTGCGATCAAGATAGGCATATAGGTGAACCCAATTGTTAGGATCTTTACCTTGTGCTTTAATTTTTTTCTGAATGCCACTGAGTGCACCCGGACCCATATTATAGGCCACTAAGGCATACCAATTACGATCAGGAAAAGGAATATGAGAATAACGCGATAACATCTGATCATAATACTTTGCACCGCCTTGGATGCTTTGCTTAGGATCAGTACGGTTACTCACACCCATCGCTCTTGCGGTATTATTGGTCAGCATCATTAAACCGCGCACACCTGTAGGTGATACAGAGTTCGGTTTTAAATACGATTCTTGATAGCCAATGGCTGCTAATAAATGCCAATCTAAATCATACTGTTTTGCAGTTTGCTTAAAATTGGTTTTATAAATCGGCATGCGATTTCTTAAATCACGCTGAATGATTTGCCATGTTTCAGGCTTCACCACATTTCGATTATAAAAAGACGCCAACTGACGCACAGAGCCGCTTTGTTTGGCACGACACACAAAACCATTGGCTGTTTCAGACAAAGGGTCATCGGCATGTTTAAATACCCAATTTAAGTCAGTATTTAGACCATTGGTTTTGAGGCTACTTAAATCACCACAACTGGCCGAAAAAGCGGTCAGCTTTTTTTGTTCAATGCTAGGCAGTGTGGCTGTGGTCATGGCAAAATTTGCTTTACCTTGCGCCACCCATTTAAGCGCAGTGGCATTGTCATTGACCACTTTAAAATCAAGCTTAACATTCAAGCTATTGGCATAATTACGCACTAAGTCATAGCCAAAGCCATGTAAGTGACGACCGTCTTCAAACACGGTGGTCGGATTGCCCACACTGACCACGGTCAGCTTTTTTTGAGCGATCACTTGATCATATTGATTGGCTTTACTCGCGTTGATGCTATTAAATGGAATAATTGCTGTTACAAGCGCTAGGACTTTAATTGGAAGAGAAGAAGTAACAGATTTAAGGCTAAGCCTCGCGCCTGAAGTTGAACTACTGTGCATGTTGTCTCCGCTACAAGTAATTTATGCCCGTCAAGTCAAAGCCATGCTTTTACTTGTTCAAGAGTGATAAATTCAATTCGGGGTGGGCATTCATGAACGTCATTCAAAATGACATGGACAAAGTGGAAAAAGAGCTAGAAAAACTACAATGATTAAAAAACATACAATAACTAAACATGGCGGCATAATAAAGGCGAAAATTTAGCTTGTCAAATTTTGTGCAAAAAATAAATAACAAAATATTTTTAACATATTGATTTTTATATAAATAAAAAAATATATTTTGACAATTAAGCGTTTTTTGTTATAAGCGATTTAAAAATGTTTTAAATTTAGGCAAATTTAACTGCGCAATTGATATGAAATCCAACCTGATTACCCGTAGCGGACATGATAAATTGGTCGCTGAGTTACAGCGTTTATGGCACACCGAACGCCCCGAAATTACTCAAAAAGTGAATTGGGCAGCAAGCCTTGGCGACCGCAGTGAAAATGCTGATTACCAATATAATAAGCAAATTTTACGTAAGATTGATCGCCGTGTGCGCTATTTGGGTAAGCGTTTAGAAGAACTCAAAATTATTGATTTTTCTGAGCAGCAACTGGGTCGAGTCTATTTTGGTGCGTGGGTTGAGATTGAAAATGATGTAGCTGAAACAAAATGCTTGCGTATTGTTGGGGTGGATGAAATTTATGACCATCATCCGCAACATATTTCAATTGATTCGCCTATGGCACGTGCTTTACTCGGCAAATCTGTAGATGATGAGGTGAGTGTGGTGACACCATTGGGTAAAAAAAATTGGTATATCAATAAAATTAACTATGAAAGACCTGAAAACTAAAGTTTTTTATAAAAATTGCAGCTATTTTGTGCAAACAATTTAAAAAACACTGAAAACTATTTGCCAAGTGTTATAAATCTTTATATGATAGCCGCCATGGAAGCGTGGCAGAGCGGTTTAATGCACCGGTCTTGAAAACCGACGAGGGCTTATACCCCTCCGTGAGTTCGAATCTCACCGCTTCCGCCAAATTCAAAAACCCCTGATGAATATCAGGGGTTTTTTTATGCCTCTAATATTTAAAACAGCCCAAAAAATCAAATACTTACTTTTATGTGACTGTTTGCTTTATTTTTCAGCAAAAGCATAAAAAACTATTTGCCAAGTGTTATAAATCTTTATATGATAGCCGCCATGGAAGCGTGGCAGAGCGGTTTAATGCACCGGTCTTGAAAACCGACGAGGGCTTATACCCCTCCGTGAGTTCGAATCTCACCGCTTCCGCCAAATTCAAAAAACCCCTGATGAATATCAGGGGTTTTTTTATGCTTTAATTTTGGCAAGGACATAGACAAGGCTTTGTAATTGTGAATAATTATCATTACTTTTTATTCAATTAAAGTATCACAATTCATGTTTATAATTATTAGGTCTTTATTATGTTAATGCGTGTTCAAAAACTGTCGCTTTGTTTATGGTTGATGGCAGGCAGTATGACGGTTGGGGCAACGCCCATCTTGCTGCATTCGGCGCATAACATCGAAGAATATCAACTTAAAAATGGCATGCGCATTATTCTTGCCAATAATCCCAAAGAAAGCCGTGCTTATATTAATACCATTTATTTAACAGGCTCTTTAAATGACCCACAGGGCAAAGGTGGTCTAGCACATTTGCTAGAACATCTGGCTTTTAATAAAGGCACTCAAGCAATACCTGGTGACGAGTTTCAACGCCGTTTAAGTCAATACACCTTATCCAATAATGCTAGCACCAGTTATTATTCTACCCAATATAGCAATGTGGTACGCGCAGAACAAAAAGCCATTGCCGAAATTTTGCATTTAGAAGCACAGCGTATGCATGCGCTAGATTTAAAAGCTGACTTAATTGCTGGTGAAATTGACATTGTGAAACGTGAGCGCGAAATACGTTTAGATCAACCGATGTCGGTACTGATGGATCAAATGGTTAAAGCTGCGTATGGCAATCAACATTTAGGTCGTTTACCGATTGGTGATCTGCAAGAGCTTGAATCAATCAAACTTCAAGATTTACAAGATTATTATCAAAAATGGTATGCACCCAATAATGCTGTATTGGTGATGACTGGTAAATTTGATAAAGCTTCAGTGTTAAAACAAATTGATCGTGAATTTAGTGCGATTGCGCAGCGTGATTTACCTCAAGCAGCAGCCAAAATTGAATTTGATATTAATCAATTAAAGCAACGCCAATTTCATGTGGCCAAAGGCAGTGATTATCTAAAGCTTAACTTTTATATGCAGCCTAAAAATTCGGCTTTGACCGATGCAATGAGTTTTGCGCCTTATTTATATAGTTTAGAGCCGACAGGTAAGCTGTATGCGCCTTTGGTGGAGTCAGGCGTTGCCACAGGCGTGATGGCGCTGGATGCATCCGATCAAGAGCGCAATATTGCAGTTATGGCAGCAGTGTATTCACCACAACATGATGCTAAAGCCATTGGTGATGCTTTAATTGAACAAGTGGAAACCTCTAAGCCCAACTTTAGCCCTGCCGAAGTTACACGCATTCAAAACATGCAAAAAAATGGCATGGAAAGTGCGCTGAAAAGTTCAGCCAGTATGATGAGCGTTTTAACGCATTATGTGGTCAATCGTGAGGGGCAATGGCAAGCCTATTTTAGCGACCATGAACGTTTACAACGGTTAAGTGCAGCACACATTAATCAAACTTTACAGCAATTTTTAAGTCCGCAATATCGTATTAGCGCCACAGTTGAACCTACCCCTGAACAAGATAAAAAAGCAGCTACTGTCGCTACAGTGGCGCCAAATAAAACCTTGGATCAGCAACCTGTGGCAGCACCTGCTTTTAAAGAGGTAAAGACCTACCAAACTGAAGTTAAAAGCTATGTGAAAAGTGCTAAAAATAAACTGCATCAAGTTGAGCAAAAAATTCAACGTGGCACTTTAGACAATGGGGTGAAATACGCGTTATTTCCAACCACCACCCGAGATGACAAAACCTATGCCAGCATTTCAATTGATTTTGGTAGTGCCGAGAGTTTGTTTAAGCGACGTGAGTTGGTCGGTTTAACGGCATATTTGGTCCTGCGTGGCTCAGCGCAATACGAGCGTCAACAACTGATTGATGAGTCAATTCGGGTCAGTGGTAATGCGCAAGTTTCAAGTGGTACTAACAGCTTTAGTATTCAAGTGTCTGCCAAAAAAGAGCATTTTGCAGAGTACTTTAAATTTATCTTAGATAACTTAAAACAGCCTAAATTTGAAGACAAAGAATTTGAGTTGATTCGTAATCAAACCTTAGCCGCATTAGATCGTCCTTATACCGAACCTGACACAGTGATGGGCTTTAAATTGGCAGAAATTTTAGAGCAGTATCAACCCGGTGATGTGCGTTATCGTTTTGATCCTGAATTAAGTAAAGCCGAGCTAGAACGTGCAAGCAATGCAGATATTCAAGCATTTTACCAAGAGTTTTTTAATTTAAAGCATGCACAAGTGGCAGTCACTGGCGAGTTTGAGGCGCCATTCATGCTTAATCTTTTACAAAAAGAGTTAGGGGATTGGCCCGGAACAACTCAATTTAAGCGCATTTTACCGACCTATAAAGCTTATTCAGCACGACAACATCATGTGTTTGCAGAACCGCGTGAGTTTGGCAGTTATACGGCACTACTGACATTGCCGGTCAGCAGTGAAGACCAAGATGCACCTGCGTTGAGTGTCCTTAATCATATTTTAGGTGGTTCACAGCTGTCGTCGCGTTTGGCCAAAGAGCTACGTGAGAAAAATGGTTTGGTCTATGGTTTTAGTAGTCGTTTAAATACCCATCGTGACGTGAAATCGGGTGCTTTGAGTATTTCAGCCAATTATTCAGCCGGAAAATCTCATCAGGTGTCGCAAGCAGTACAGCAAGTGCTGCAACGCTTGATTGACAAAGGCGTGACCGAGCAAGAGTTAGAAGAAGCCAAAGCTGTGCTTTTAAAGCGCCGTGTGACCAATTTAGAAGATGAACGTAATATTCATCGTATGCTCACTCATCAGCTAGAGTATAACGAGACGATGCAAAGTCGTGCTGCGCGTGATCAAGCATTTGCAAAACTCAGCACCCGAGATTTACATCGAGTCATTAAAACTTATATTAAGCCTGAGCAACTTATTGAAGTTATGGCAGATCAATACGGTCAAAAACCACAATAATCAGCATCTAAAAAAGCCCGCAACTGCGGGCTTTTTTTTAAGCATTGTCGGTTAAATCAAACCAAATCATCTGTGCATCATTGAGTGCTTTAATTTCGGCCACATCACGGAACAATAAAGCATCACCGGCTTTTACCAAATGTTCACCAATTTCAACTGCACCGTTAATCACATGTACATAGTTTAAACCATGTACGCTTTGCACATTTAAGCGATGATCTTGTTGTAAAAAAGCAGATTTTACTTCAGCTTGTTGTCTTAGATGCATCTGGGCATTATCATTTGGACCTGCAATCACATGCCACTGATTGGGTGCTTGTTGTACATCGCAGCTAATTTGCTGATAGGTTGGGGTAGCATCAGGCTCATCACTATGAATCCAAATTTGTAACAAATGCACTTGTTCATCGTATTGATTCATCTCGCTGTGTTGAATACCGCTACCAGCGCTCATCAATTGCCATTCACCCGCTTTAATGTCACCTTTATTGCCCATACTGTCTTGATGTGAGATGGTACCTTTTAACACGCAGGTTAAAATTTCCATATTGTCATGTGGGTGGGTACCAAAACCTTGCTGACCGGCAATATGGTCATCGTTAATCACGCGTAAAGTACTTACTCCCATGTATTTAGGGTTATACCAACTGCCAAAAGAAAAACTGTGTTTACTGTTGAGCCAACCAAGATTGACATGACCACGGTCTTCACTACGATGTAAATAAGCATTCATGTGCGCTGCCTCATATTTTTGTTTCATTGGTAGCCAGTATATAAAGTGTTAAAATAAAGATAAATGTATTGTAAGTGACACTTTGTTCTATAATTGAAACAATGAGGGCATTAAAAAGCCCGCTTTCGCGAGCTTTTTGAGCATTATTCTAAGAATCTAACTGTTACGCCAGATTTTACTTTACTGCCTAAGTTATTAGCATCCCAGTTGGTCAAACGAATACAACCGTGTGAGTATGATTTGGAGATCATAGATGGGCTTGGTGTACCGTGAATACCAAAGGACTTTTTACTTAAACCAATCCAAATGTTACCCACTGGGCCATTTGGACCTGGTGGTAAAGACAATGGTTTTAAGTTGTTGCCTTGAATAAAGTTTGATGGTGAATAGCTGTAATACGGGTTACGTGCCACACCAGTAATTTTATAAGTACCCTTAGGTGATGGGGTACTGGTGCTACCAATACTGGCAGGGAAAGAGCCAATCATTTGATTACGGCTGTTAAATAAATACAGCTGTTTAGCACCTTTGTGCGCCACAATTAAATGAATATCTTCTGGTAGCTTGTTGCTAACATTGGCCACCAAAATTTTGTCACCAACTTTAAAGCTGGTTTTAGGATTAAGCTGTTTTAAAAAGCCCTCATCCATATGAAATTTCTCTGCCAACATTTCGCTCATGCTGGTGTAATGCAGACCTGGCATTTTCGCTTGTAAAGCATAGTCACGCGGAATTGATTTCACCATCGGCACTTTGCTGTCGGCTTGGGTAATGGTGTATTCAACAAAAGCAGGACGCGAACCTTGTTTAGCCACTAAGGCATCCCATGTTTCTTGAGTCAGCTCACCTGTAGGTTTTAACCCATTGATTTGTTGAAAAGTTGAAAGCGCTTTAAGGGTATTTTTACCGCTTGTACCATCAATGGCACCCGGCGATGCATATGAGTTACTGAGCATCACATGTGCACGGGCATAAACTGGAAATTGACCCTTGCCAATATTGTCATACCATGTGGCATTGTTTAAGCCATCAAGCGTCCAAGAGGCTTTGACGACTTGAGCCGGAGGGGTTGGCTCTGTGGCAGTGCTTGTTGTTTCAGATGGTGTGAGCGCTTGTGAAGCTGCAACACCTACATCGGCAGTGGTGTTTTCAGCACGTTGCAAATCATCAAGCGTTTTGGTGGCTTGATTTAAATCTTGTTGTTCTTGAGGACTAATAGCAGCAGATGATGCACTTATGGCAAGCGGATCAATCGGATCAGCGACAGCAGTCACTTGAGGTTGCTCAGCCATTGACACCACTTGCGGCTCTAAGGGTTGTTCAGCAGTTGCTGCGGCAAAGGCCGTACCAGCAAACATACAACTTAAGCTCATTGCGAGCACTGTGCGAACGAACATGTAATTCAACCTTAAAATTATTTATTTACTTTCATAATAACGGTACAAGTATTACAGAAAAGCGCTATTTTTGCAGTAGTTGTTTTGTGTCTGCATAATTTTTTCCACTCGGGCTAATCGCTTTTTTAAAGCATAAGAGGTTATTCAATCTAAAGGGTTTTTGCTATGATGCAGATCAGACTATAAATGAAAATAGGAAAGTAATGACGACCTTAAAGAATGATCGTTTTCTACGTGCCTTATTGCGTGAGCCTGTAGATACCACCCCTGTATGGATGATGCGCCAAGCTGGTCGTTATCTGCCTGAGTATCGTGAAACACGTGCGACAGCTGGCGATTTCCTGTCTCTTTGCAAAAATAATGATTTTGCTTGTGAAGTGACCTTACAGCCTTTGCGTCGTTATGATTTAGATGCAGCGATTTTATTCTCTGATATTTTAACCGTACCCGATGCACTCGGTTTAGGTCTGTATTTTGAAGCAGGTGAAGGACCCAAGTTCCGTAAAACCGTACGTACCGAGCAAGACGTGGCGAACTTACCGAGCTTTAATGCCAAATCTGATTTAGATTATGTGATGAATGCGGTGTCGACCATTCGCTCAGCTTTAGGCGGTCAAGTGCCTTTGATTGGCTTTTCAGGCAGTCCTTGGACTTTAGCGACCTATATGGTTGAAGGTGGTTCAAGTAAAGATTTTCGCTTTACCAAACACATGTTGTATTCACAGCCAGAAGTTTTACATGCACTGCTTGATCGTTTAGCTGTAGCGGTTACCGATTACCTCAATGCTCAAATTGATGCAGGTGCGCAAGCAGTGCAAATTTTTGACAGTTGGGGTGGGGCGTTGGCACATCGTGAATACTTAGAGTTTTCTTTAAACTATATGCAGAAAATTGTCTCAGGCTTACAACGTGAAAAAGATGGGCGTCGTATTCCGGTGATTTTATTCACCAAAGGTGGTGGACAGTGGCTAGAGCCAATGATTGCTACAGGTGCAGACGCTTTTGGTTTAGATTGGACCACCAATTTACAAGTGGCACGTCAAACGGTTGCAGGTCGTGCTGCACTGCAAGGTAATTTAGATCCATCAACTTTGTATGCCAGCCCAAGTGCGATTGCACAAGCCACCAAAGCCATGCTTGATGATGCTTATGCAGGTGGTGAAAAAACAGGTTATATTGCCAACTTAGGGCATGGTATTACCCAATGGGTCAATCCTGAGCATCCTAAAGCGTTTATTGATACTGTGCATGAATACAGTGCTAAATATTTATAAGGTTTGATTGTGCTGAATATTGTGAAATCCAGCATAGAATTTTCATATAAGGCAGCTTCGGCTGCCTTATTTGGTATTTTATTGCTGATTGCCTTTGCGGTGACTGCACCCATGGGAAGCGATCTGTTTTTAGGTTTATTTCGTTATGATTATTTGCTGCTGTATGCCTTTTTGATACAAATTTGCTTGTTGTATTTAAAGCTGGAATCGTGGGCAGAAGCCAAGGTGATTGCGCTATTTCACCTCATGGCGATGGTAATGGAGATATTTTTGACCCATCCTGCGATTGCTTCATGGCATTATCCGCAGCCGGCTATTTTTAAAATCATGACGGTGCCGCTCTTTGCCGGCTTTATGTATTCGGCAGTAGGAAGTTTTTTTGCGCGCTCTTTGCGTTTATATAGTGTAACTTTTAGTGCCTTACCCAAATTTAATCATATGTTGCTGTTGGCAGTACTGTCTTATGTCAATTTTATGAGTAAATTTTTTGTGCCTGATATTCGCTATGCGCTCTTTGCATGGAGCACATGGATGTTTTGGTCGACTAAAATTTGTTTTCGCTTAACCCATCATCAGCTGACAATACCCATGTTACCGATATTGTGGCTGTTGGCTTTTTTAATTTGGATTGCAGAGAACATTAGTACTTTTTATCAAATTTGGTTGTATCCGAGTCAAATTGACGCATGGCATATGGTCGGGTGGGGTAAACTGGGTTCGTGGTATTTATTATTGCTATTGAGTTTGGTGTTGGTGCTTAAAATTTTGGGTCAACGCCGTGACAATGGCGATTGGCATTTACATTAAGCGGGATTGCCCGCTTTTTTATTTTAAAAAATATCAAAAATGTTTTGTGTTTTTAAGATGATCTCGTTATTTTAGATGTGTATGAAATCACTTTATACAACATAATTAAAACAACATCACAATAATTTGGAGATCGTCCTATGTTTAAAAAAATCGCTTTAGGTTGTGTATTGGCACTTGGTTCTGCTGCGGCATTTGCAGACAGCGATGCAGGCTGTGGTATTGGTTCACAAGTGTGGGCAGGGCAATCAGGTAAAGCACCAAAAATCTTGGCAGCGACCACCAATGGTCTTTTCCTCAATCAGTTATTTGGTATTACATTTGGTACATTAGGCTGTAATGGTACAGGGACTGTTACTGCCAAAGTGGTGACCTTTACCAACGAAAATGCTGAAAATTTGGCGCGTGATATGGCAGTAGGTCAAGGTGAAAACTTAAATGTTTTGGCTGAATTGCTAGAGATTAAATCACAAGATAAAGCGCGTTTCTTTGCAGTGTCTAAAGCTAACTTTAAAGATATTTATGCTTCAGGCAACACGCTTGAAGTACTTGCATCATTACAACACGTGATGGCTAAAGATGACGTATTAAAAGCCTACGTTTAAGCCATGCTATCGGCTCTGCCTACGGGCAGGGCTGTTTCAATTCATAATAAAAAGAGCATCCATCGCTGTGCCACGTTTTTCTTGCCTTTTAGCTGTTAGTTTATTCTTTCCTGTGACCACATGGGCGCAAACGGCTTATCTTGAGCGTGCCCAACAACTCAATTTACATCAACATCCAACTTGGCTGCAGTTAACCTATCGGGTAGAGGGTCAAAGTGACGTTGCAGCAAAACATTTCTTTTTAACCCCTCAAGGTCAACATCACTCTCAAGATGAATTAAATGCTCATGTTCAAGCCTTGTTTACAAAAGCCCAAGCGGATGAGTCAGTACGTTGTCGCTTTCCTGCGCGTAGTCAATGGCTTATACGCAGCTTAAACATTGACGTTAAGCAATTGCCCGAGGTCAGCTGTCCAAAATTTGAAAAATGGTGGCAGGAGATTCAACCGCATCGAGCCACTTTGATTTATGCCACAGATTTTATGGGCAATCCAAGCTCAATGTTTGGACATACCTTATTGCGTATTGATCCTGATCAGCAGCACGAGTTAAATCTAACCTCTTATGCAGTTAATTATGCCGCAACCGTCACCTCAGGTCATGATTTGGCATTTGCATGGAAGGGTCTGACAGGTCAGTATCCGGGTGAATATTCCATTTTGCCTTATTATCGTAAGGTAAAAGAATATGGCGATTTTGAAAGTCGCGATTTATGGGAATACGAGTTAGATTTGCGCCCTGAAGAAGTGCAATTTATCGTGCAACATCTGTGGGAAATGCAACAGGTAAGTTTTCCTTATTATTTTATCTCAGACAATTGTGCTTATCGTCTATTGGGTTTAATTGATTTAGTACGCCCTGAATTAAAATTACAAAACGCTTTTAAACACGTCGCCATGCCGATTGAAACCTTAAAAGAAATTCAGGCAAAAGGTTTAGTTAAAGACACCCATTACCGTCCGGCTTTAGAAACTCAGCTGAATAGTCAAGCCAAGCAACATGGGCAAGCTCTAGCTGTAACGGCACAGACTTTAATTGGGCAACCTAAAGAAAAATTTGAACAAATTTTACAGCCTTTACCAGCAGATGAGCAAGCTAAAGTGCTTGAGATGGCCTATGACGCCTTGTATTTACAACTCACGGGTCGTCAAGTACAAGCTGAACAAGCGCAACCTAAATTACGCCATCTTTTAGTACTCAGAAGCCAACTTGATCTTGTGCAACAGCGTAGTGAGCCAACCCCACCTAAAACTGACCCAAGTCAAAGTCATGCCGCCAAAAACCTAAAGCTCACGTGGGCTCAGGTGCAAGGTGATGAGGTGGTGGAAATTTCACATCGTCAGGCTTATCACGATTTAATTGACCCACAGGCCGGATTTCGCTTGGGTACGCAATTGCAAGTATTAGATGGCACGTTGCAGTATCGTGGTGATCGGCTCAAGCTCAGTGAGCTCAATATATTAAGCGTCAATACTTACGCTCCGATCACCGCCTTTAAAAGTGACATTAGTTGGGGCTTTAATTTGCAATGGCAGCAAGAAGCACTTGATGCCAAAGGGCATTTTAGTGAACAGCAACAACATGGGGTCATCAACCTTAAAACCCAGCTAGGTTACAGTGCTTTATTGGGTCAACAACAGCATTTATGCTATGGACAGTTACAAAATCAATTTCAAGCCGGTAAAGCTTTAGATTTAGGTTGGCGTACCGGTATTGGTCCAACTATGGGCTGTCAAAGCCGATGGTCGGATCAGATCAATAGTGTGGTACAAATGGAATTGCCTTTTTGGGACGATGTAGATCAGTGGCAGTTGAAAACCAAAGGCGAGTTACAATACAGTTGGCAGCAGCATCAAGCCATTCGTGTGGGTTATGAACATCAAATCCAAGACAATCAAGATTGGGACAAACTCAGTTTTAGTTTTGTGCAGTATTTTTAAGTCCATCTAAGAACTGCTGTTTTTGGCTGAGGTAGTCGGGATGTTGTTTAGCTTGATCCCATTTTTGTTTAAAAATAGCAGCAGCTTGGGCTTTAATTGGATCTTCTGGACTGCGTGGTAATTCTTCACGCCCATGTGCGCCACTTAAGCCTTTTTTGTCCTCAGGTACTGGACCTTTGTATTTTTTACCGCCTTGATGATTGGCATAACGCCGTGCACGGGTATATCCCATTTGCAAAAATTTGCGCGCCATGTCTGCGCCGACAAAGTCGTGTTGCGCAAAATAATCTAAAAAAAGTTGATAAATTTTTTCACTGCTTTGTGTGGCTTTTTCTACATCGGCAAAGCGCCAATGTGGCAAAATCTCCGATTTATAGGGTTCGACTAATAACACGCCTTGTTCACCGCGTCCAATACGATACAACTCAGGTCGTAGGCGAAAATTAATTTTTTTAAAATCTAAACTATAGTCAAAGCTATTGGATTGCACACGAGCGGCACGACGTGGAATAGGCAGATTGGACATCGACAGTTCCTTATGCAATAAAGCCCCAACTATGGGGCCTTATGTGGGTTATTTGGTTTTTTTAGTGGTGGTTTTTTTCTCTTTTGTGGTAGCGCTTTTATTGCTAGTTTTGGCTTTAGTGGGCTTTTTGGCCGTGGTGGCTTTTTTGGTAACTTTGCCTTCGCTATCTGCCTTTTTGCTCTTGGCAGTTTTTTTAACCTCTGTTTTAGCTTTGCTGTCGGCATCTTTTGCTTTAGCGGCTTTTTTCACAGGTTTTTTTGCAGTTTTGGCTTTGGCTGTGCTCTCATCTGCTTTTTTGGGTGTATTGGTTTTTTTAACTTTGTCCTCGGTGGCTGTTTTGGATTTTGCGGTTGAGGCTTTTTTTTCAGTTTTTTTTGCGCTATCTGCCATGAGCTTTGATCCTTTGAGATAAAATTTCATCTTTACTGTAGGACGAAACTCGAGCAAAGAGCACAGCAGTTGTGTAGCGATGTGTAGATTGCGTGTGAACTTATTTTAAAAAGTGCTAAAAAAACCTGCGCGGTGGCAGGTTTAATTTAAGCATCGACAACCACAAAATATTTTTTAACAGCTGCAATAACTTCAAAGGTTCCGACAAAACCCGGTGGAATCACGCCTGCATCGCCGGCTTTAACTTCTATAAAGCTTTGAGTGTTGGCATCATGGATCCGGACTATACCTTCAAGAACATGAAAAAATTCTTGTTTATTGGCTGCAAAAACAATGTTCCAAGTACCAACTTCACATTGCCAAATGCCGGCATTCATATTGGTATGTTCATATAAACTTTGGGTGAGGCGCTTAGGGTTACCGTGAACCAAACGATCAGGACGTGGATAGTCAAGTGTTGTGTCACTTGTTGCAGGTCCTTGGCCGGCAATATACAGTTGAGTCATGCTGTGATCCTATAAAAAAGCCTCAAACAAGTTGAGGCTGATTTTCTTAATAGCTTTCTGGCACCGCAGATAAAAACTCACGACGCTCATCTTTATTGGTTTTAAAATCACCGGTAAAAGACACAGTGCGTGTAGTAGATTCTTGTTTACCTACACCACGCATCATCATACACATATGTGCTGAATCAATGACGACAGCCACACCACGAGCACCGGTCACTTCAGCCACGGCTTCGGCAATTTGCTGCGTGAGGTTTTCTTGGATTTGTAAACGACGCGCAAACATTTCGGTAATACGGGCAAATTTAGATAAACCTAAAACATGACCTTCTGGTAAATAAGCAATATGCACGCGACCATAAAATGGCAATAAATGGTGTTCACACAAAGAATAAAATTCAATGTTTTTCACTAACACCATTTCGCGGTTATCAGAAGGGAAGACCGCATTGTTGGTCACTTCTTCTAATGTTTTGCTATAACCAGACGTTAAATACGAAAAAGCTTTAGCAGCACGCACAGGTGTATCTTTAAGACCTGGGCGATCTAAATCTTCACCAACGGCAGTTAGGATGTTTGCGTAGGATTGCTGCATAGACATAAGACGTGTTCACTTACACTGATATTGAACAAGGCCGGCATTGTAACAGAAATCTGGGAAAATGCCTGCCTTTAAAAAAGAATACGATTACTGATTAAACTTTGGGTTTTTTTCTGAGCGTTTTAATAACACTAAAACTGCCCCAGTCCCGCCTTGTTTTTCAGGTGCACTCACAAATGCCAACACATCACGATGTTGACGTAACCAACCATTGACATAGGTTTTTAAAATGGCATCTGGACCTTTGCCATGCACAATTTTAATCACATTTTGATTTTCATCTTTGGCAATTTGAATAATTTGTAACACAGCAACACGAGCTTGTTCTACGGTACAGCCATGTAAATCGACGGCTTCAAACCAACGTAAATTGCCGGCTTTTAAATCTTCAAATACTTTATGCTGCAAAGTGGCAATACGATAACTTAAATTGGCTTGGCTACCCACAGGATTTAAGGTTGCAACTGTATCTGAGAGCAAAGCATCATCGGTTTGCATGGGTCCCATGGCAGCGGCACGCTTGGCTAGGGTTTGTGCATCGAGCTTTTTTTGAGCAGCCACGCGAACTTGGGCACGATTACTGGCCTCAAGTTTTTCTACACCACGCATTTCTTTGGTAAATAGCGCCATCTCTTCAGCAATTGGGTCAACTTCAATCTGAGGTTCGGGCACTTTAACCGCTGCATGCAGATTGCTAATTTGCTTCTTAAATGCGTTTAGTAAGTTGTACTGATCTTTAGATAACGAAGAATCTCGTTTACTCATAATTTTACAAAGGAGTTGCGTACACAGTGCGCATTATAAGCTGAATAATCGGTGATGTGTACTGCAATCCTCTGTAAGTGTTGGGCAAATTGTTAGGGTACGAAACTTAAAAATAAGTAAATTGCAAATAAACAAATGTGCAATACACCCGGCAACATGGTGGTATTGCCAGTGCGCAGTGAATTAGACACAATAAATAAAGACAGTACTAAAAGCACAGATGATTTTGCATCAAGCCCTAATTCTAAGGGCCACTGCATGATCACGGCCAAAATAGCCACAGTGGGAATGGTTAAACCAATGCTGGCAATGGCAGAGCCAATGGCAAGATTTAAACTCGATTGTAATTTATCGGCTTTGGCTGCACGCATTGCCGCCCCAAACTCAGGCAGCAATACAATTGCGGCAATTAAAATCCCCAAAGTTGCCACAGGTGCACCCACATGCGCTAACAGTGTTTCAAGTGTTGGAGAAATGGCTTTGGCACTTAACACCACGGCAACTAAAGACACCACTAAACTGGCCACGCTGATCCAGGTGGTTTTAAGGCTCGGTGGTGCTAAGGTGGTGACATCTACAGAGGGTTTGTCGTTTAAGATCACCGGTAAAAAATATTCCCGATGACCAATGGTCTGAAATGCTGTAAATGCTGCAAACAAAACCAAAGTAATAAAGGCCATAAACAACAGCTGAGTTGGGTTATAAATGCCACTACTGTTTGCAACATAATTGGGTACGATCAAGGCAATGACGGTAATAATGGTCATGGTACCTAAAGCTGCGGTCACACCTTCAAGATTAAAACCTTGAATTTGGTGTTTACGTCCACCTACAAGCAAACTTAAACCAATAATACCGTTTAAAATAATCATAATGGCCGCAAAGATGGTATCGCGGGCTAAGCCCATAGCTGCATCCCCCCCCCGAGAGCATCATAGATACAATTAAAGCCACTTCAATAATCGTGACCGACAGGGCAAGCACCAAAGTACCAAACGGTTCACCGACCTTATGTGCAATCACTTCAGCATGATGTACGGCACAGATGACACTGGCAATTAAGCCGATGGACAATAAAATGACAATGCCAAACAGTTGCGGCAGGAAAAGATATATCAACAAAATACCAAGGCTTAGCCAAGGCAAAGCAAGTGACCAAAGGCGGTTATGTGGGGTGATCATGATTGTTATGTCTCATTATTTTTTTATGCGTTTTGCTGAGCATACGGCAAGGCGGCAATTATAAAATAGTGAGGAGATGTAATTTATAAAAAAAGGGCGAAACGAATTCACCCTTTTATTGTTGGTAAGTTTTAGATGCTGTGTGGTTGACCAAATAATTCACGAAATGCATGATCAGGGCGTGGTTGTTTCATAAAACTTTCACCCACCAAGAAGCTGTGAATGTCGTTGGCTTGCATCATTGCGACATCGGCGGGGGTGGCAATGCCACTTTCTGTGACCAATAAACGGCTTGGCTCAAGCAAGGCTTTTAAGCGCAGTGAGGTGTTTAGATCGACTTCAAAGGTTTTTAAGTTGCGGTTATTGACACCTAACAAACAACGCTCAGACAGTTTCAATGCACGTTCAAGTTCTGCTTCATCATGTACTTCAACCAACACATCAAGGTTGTGTTCAAAGGCCGTTTTTGACATCTCTTCAAGTTGTTGATCGGATAAACAGGCCACAATCAGTAAAATACAGTCGGCATGTAACGCACGGGCTTCAATCACGCCATAGGGATTGATTAAAAAGTCTTTACGTAAGGCAGGTAAGCTGCAATGGCTACGGGCAATCTGAAGATTTTGGTCATGACCTTGGAAAAAATCGACATCGGTGAGTACCGATAAACACGCAGCCCCTGCAGCTTCATATTGTTCAGCAATTTCAGCGGGATTGAAGTTTTCGCGAATAATGCCTTTAGAAGGCGAGGCTTTTTTGATTTCAGCAATCACACCGGGACGTTTGGCGCTTAACGCATCAGCAAAACCACGTACAGGTGTTGCAGCTTGCGCCAATTGTTCAACATCATACAAACTTTTTTGCTTTAGGCGCAGTTTAAAATCGTCATGTTTACGGTCAATAATTTTACCTAAAATGGTATTGGCAATATCAATCATGGTTTAAATCCTTTTAAACGTCGTATTCTTTTAAAGTTTTGCTAAATTCAACCAAAATGCCCATTTTTTCTAAGGCTTGACCGCCATAAATAATATCGTGGGCAAAGGCCACACCTTCTTTATAGCTGCTACATAAACCTGATACATAAAGACCAGCACCTGCATTTAAAGCCACCATGTTGGCAGCTTTTTCACCAACAGCCGATTTCTTTTTGCCTAAGGCATCTTTAATGAGTTTTAAGCTGTCGGCAGGGCTATCAATACTTAAACCACTTAAAGTTTGTGATTCAATATCTACATCTTCAGGCATGATGGTCCATTCAGTAATTTGACCATCTTTGAGCTCGGCTACATAAGTCTTAGAGGCTAAGCTAATTTCATCCAGACCATCATGTGAGTGCACCACCATGACGTGTTCTGCACCCAAATTCATCAGAACTTCTGCCATCGGGCGGCACAATTCTTGTGAAAATACCCCAATCACAAAGCGTTTCACGCCAGCTGGATTGGTTAAAGGTCCAAGCAAGTTAAAAATGCTACGAAAGCCCAATTCTTTACGCGGACCGGCTGCATATTTCATCGCTTGATGATGATTCGGTGCAAACAAGAAACCCACGCCTAGCTCGCGAATACAACGCTCGGTTTGTTGCATATTCAGATCAAGTTGAATACCAGCCTGTTCAAGTAAATCAGAAGAACCGGATTTGCCCGAAACACCACGTCCGCCATGTTTGGCAATGGTGGCGCCTGCTGCGCTAATCACAAAACTGGCTGCGGTTGAGACATTAAATAAATTTTGCCCATCCCCGCCAGTGCCGACAATATCAACCAGATAATCAAGATCTGAGACATCAATTTTAATGGAAAATTCACGCATGACCCGTGCAGCTGCAGTGATTTCTTCAATGCTTTCGCCTTTTAAGCGCAGACCCATCATAAATGCGCCAATTTGGGCATCGGTGGCTTCACCCGACATAATGCTGCGCATGACAGCTTGCATTTGAGCGTCGGTTAAATGAATGTTTTTAGTAATGTTATTTAAAGCTTGTTGAATATTCATGAATTGGCTCTAGCGTTTTTAAGCATAATTTTCAAGGAAGTTTTTAAAGATCTGATGACCATGTTCACTTAAGATGGATTCTGGATGAAACTGCACGCCTTCAACAGCCAATGTCTTATGTTTTACACCCATAATCTCCTCCATGTCACCATTGGCTTCATTGGTCCAACAGGTTACTTCAAGACACTCAGGCAGCGTCGCTTGATCAATCACCAAGGAGTGATAGCGCGTTGCAGCAAATGGTGAGGGTAAATGGCTAAAAATACCTGTGTCGTTATGGTACATGTCTGATAAACGACCATGCATCACTCTTTTGGCACGTACCACATTGCCGCCAAAGGCTTGACCAATACTTTGATGGCCCAAACACACTCCAAGCACAGGAATTTTACCGGCAAAGTGTTGAATAGCAGCAATGGAGATACCGGCTTCACTTGGTGAGCAAGGTCCCGGTCCAATCACTAAATACTTCGGTTGCCATCGCTCAATATCTTCCAATGTCACGGCATCATTACGGACTACTTTTACTTGCTGATTTAACTCGCCAAAATATTGCACGATGTTATAAGTAAAGGAGTCATAGTTGTCGATCATTAAAAGCATGAGCTTAACCTATTGAAAAATTATGCACTTAACTGTGCGAGGTTATCCTAAGAATACACAACTTAAAATCACACATACTGTGCTGACAAACATGTGTTTAAAAATAAGTCGATGGGCATGATAGCAAAAAAAAATCATTTTCTGCGCAATTATTTCGCTAACATCAAGCGCTTCAATTTAAAAGGCTTTAAAAGGCCAATGCGGCAGCTTGATCGGCTGCAATTTTAGCGCACACAGCTTAATTGAGCCTAAGGGCTTGGCATGATCTGCTGCAATCACAGCTTTGATCTAAAAGCACTAGCCAACTGAACAATGCACTGCTTTCGTGCTCGCTTCAATTGGTAGACAAGCATCTAAAAAAGCTATTAAAAAGCTAAATAGATTGATTTTTTCCTAAATAAAACAACAATAAAAATTGACTGAATGGGAGGTAAATAGCACTTTAGACCAATAAATTGCTGATGTTTTGAGCAATTGGCTGATTTGGTTTTTTAAAAAGCTTTTCAATTTGAATTAGTTGTTCAGCAATGCTGCAAATAGTGCGGATTTTTGTTTAAAAAATGCACATCTTTAGCTGAGTTTTAGCCCCTAATGCACTATTATAGGGCGTGGTTCGGTTGTTTGATAGGAAAAGCACTCAAGCATGTTTGAATATGGTGCATTTCCCTTGCCAAACAGTATAATAGCGACAAAGAAATTGGCTTTAATCGCGTATTCTGACAAAGATTTCAACGTTTTAGCTTAGCTTTTAAAAGTTGGTATGGGAATTGCTTTACAACAGCCAACTACTAACACGCACGGTCGAGTGCAACCAAAAATCATCGGAGCAAAATGAGCATGGCGAACAAGGTCCTTCAACTCATCGAAGAAAGTGGCGCAAAATGGGTCGATTTCCGCTTTACGGATACTAAGGGTAAAGAGCAACATGTCACTTACCCAGCAGACAGTATTGATGAAGATACTTTCGAAGACGGTAAAATGTTTGACGGTTCGTCAATCGCTGGCTGGAAAGGCATCGAAGCATCAGACATGATTTTACGCCCAGATGCAGAAACAGGTTTTCTTGACCCGTTCTTCGCTGAGCCTACAGTTGTTGTGACTTGTGACGTGATTGAACCTTCAACAGGTCAAGGTTATGAACGTGACCCACGCTCGATTGCTCGTCGTGCTGAAGAATACCTAAAATCTACAGGTATCGGTGATACTGCATTCTTTGGTCCAGAACCAGAATTCTTTGTCTTTGACGAAGTAAAATGGGACATCGATATGTCTGGCGCGCGCCATACATTAATCGCTGAAGAAGCTGCTTGGTCTACAGGTAAAGACTACGAAGCAGGTAACTCAGGCCATCGCCCACGCGTAAAAGGCGGTTACTTCCCAGTACCACCTGTTGATTCTTCACAAGATATGCGTGCTGACATGTGTGCTAAGATTGAAGACATCATGGGTCCTGGTCGTGTTGAAGTGCATCACCATGAAGTTGCATCTTGCCAATTAGAAATTGGTGTAAGCTTTAACACCATGGTACGTAAAGCCGACGAAGTTCAACAGTTTAAATATGCTGTTTGGAATGTCGCACACCAATATGCAAAAACTGCAACCTTTATGCCTAAACCAATGGTAGGTGATAATGGTTCTGGTATGCACGTGCATATCTCAATTGCCAAAGACGGCAAAAACTTATTCGCAGGCGATGAGTATGCAGGTCTTTCAGAAATGGCGCTTTACTTCATTGGCGGTATTATCAAGCATGCGCGTTCATTAAACGCAATTACTAACCCGTCGACCAACTCGTACAAGCGTTTAGTTCCGCACTACGAAGCACCGATTATGTTGGCTTACTCAGCGCGTAACCGTTCTGCATCAATTCGTATTCCTTACGTATCTAGCCCGAAAGGCAAGCGTATTGAAGCACGTTTCCCTGATCCAATGATGAACCCGTACTTAGGTTTTGCCGCATTGTTGATGGCGGGCCTTGACGGTATTCAAAACAAGATTCATCCGGGCGAAGCATCTGACAAGAACTTGTACGATCTTCCACCAGAAGAAGAAGCAAAAATCCCAACAGTGGCGCACAGCCTTGATATGGCATTAGAAGCGCTTGAAGCGGATCATGACTACCTACTTAAAGGTGGCGTATTCACTAAAGAAATGCTTGATGCTTACATTGAGCTTAAAACTGAAGAAGTTCGTCGTTTAAATACAACAACTCACCCAGTTGAATTTGATATGTACTACAGCTTGTAATGCTTTTTTAGCGTTAAAAGTAAAAAAAACCCGCGCATGCCGCGGGTTTTTTTATATTATCCAGACTATAACCAATCAATGAGGTGTATTTTAAATTATGGCTAAACCACGTAAAAAACATACCGGCTTCTTTCCTTGGATTGACCCAAGTGATCATGCCAAAGGCTTTAAACTCAATTTCTCTGAAGTGAGTTATTTAGAAGTGGGGCGTACAGCAGAAGGTTATAAAATGGCACAGTTTGTGGCACTTAAAAACCCGGAATTGGCATTAGATTTTGATTATCTAAAAGAATTTTATATCAGTGCAGAAGGGTTAATTTTAGTGAAAACCCCACAAGGCAAATTTAGTGTTATTGCCAAGACTGATCACGCTTAAACTATGAGCATGGCTGAATCTAAAGTGCCTGAGGCACTCAAACCGTGGTTATATGCACAAGGCTCTTTAACCAAGCAATTGACCCAATTGGCAGGGGGACAATTTCAGGTTGAACCACTACGTGAACATTTTCATCGTTTGAGTTTTAATGACGCCAGATGGATGAAGATGCCACATCAACATACCGCTTGGGTGCGTGAAGTGCATTTGTATGGTGCAAGTGAACAACCTTGGGTTAAAGCCAAAAGTATTTTTCCGATTTTAAGTTTACAAAGAAAAGCGCGGATTTTTCAGCATTTAGGCAAAAAGCCGATTGGTTGGTTTTTGTTTCAACGGACAACGCCCAAGTGCCAGCGCCGTGTATTGCACTTGCCAGATGGTTGGACGCGCCAGAGCTGCTATACTTGGCACGATTGTCAATTTATTGTGCAAGAAACCTTTTTAACTGAATTTGAGACCTTCTTGCACACGCGTTAAGGAATACACATGGCAGTAGCAACCACATGGGGCGAGCGTCTTCGTGCTTATTATTATTTGTGCCGCTTTGATAAACCCATTGGCACAGAATTAGTGTTTTGGCCCATGATGTGGGCATTGTGGATTGCCCATTCAGGTACACCAAGCTTACAGGTATTAATCCCGATGATCTTAGGTACGGTGTTTATGCGTGCTGCAGGTTGTGCCATTAATGACTTTGCCGATCGTAAAGTTGATGGAGCAGTGGAGCGCACCAAAACCCGGCCGCTAGCCACAGGCGTGATTCGAGCGCGTGAAGCTATATATGTCTTTATGGGCTTGGTATTGGCCAGTGCAGCCATGTTGCTATTTTTACCGCTTGAAACGTTTTATTGGTCTTTTGGTGCTTTAGGCTTAGCCTTTATTTATCCATTTATGAAACGCTATACTCATTTACCCCAAGTGGTCTTGGGCGCGGCATTTTCATGGGCCATTCCAATGTCCTATACCGCGGTGGGGCAAACGCCAGATTTAACCTGTTGGCTTTTGTATTTTGGGAATTTGGCGTGGACCGTGGCTTATGATACCCAATATGCCATTACCGATCGCGATGATGATTTAAAGATTGGGGTAAAATCGACTGCTATTTTATTTGGATCTTATGACATTAAAATCATTAGCCTGTTACAAGCCTTGGCTGTTGGTTTGTTTGGTTGGGCACTGTATCGTGAGGGTTTACTTTGGCCGTTTGGTTTAATTGCCTTAGTCATTATTACACTTGATTTTATCTATCAATGGTACAAAACCAAAGACAAAAAAACCGGCATGTGCTTTTGGGCATTTCGGCATAATCGTTGGGTGGGTATGATCTTGTTTTTAGGGATTTTCCTCAGTTTATTGTAAGCTTGAATAAGCATCCTAGTCAGATGCTTTTTTTTATGCTTAATTAATTAAGTATAACAACAAGACCAATGAGGAAACACCAAATGTCAACATGGAAGAAATCGCTAGTTGCACTTGCCTGTAGCAGTGTCCTGTTTTTAACTGCTTGTAATGACGATGACAAGAACAACGTCAGTTACAGTACTTATATTAGCCAAAATGCCTACAGCCAAGACACTCTAGACGCTGCAAGCCGTATTGATGTGATGAAGTACAGCATGCCCCATGTACTAGGACAGACCATTACCAGTTCAGCTTTGGTCTTAACGCCAAAAACGCCTAAGCCTAAAGAGGGTTGGCGTGTTGTGGTATGGAACCATGGTACAGTGGGCAGTGGTGACCAGTGTGCGCCAAGTAAAAATAATTTACATCCTGACTTTAAAGCAATTGCAGATGTGCTTTTAGACGCCGGCTATGTAGTTATTGCCCCAGATTATGAGGGTTTGGGTGAAAAAGGCATCCATCCTTATTTACATAGCGAAAGTGCGGCCAACACGGCTATTTATGCCCAAAAAGCTTACCAAGAGCGCTATGCAGCACAAGGGGCATGGATGAGTGTGGGACACTCGCAAGGCGGACATGCCTCTTTAGCAATTGCTGAGTATGCACAAACCGACTCAAATTACCTAGGAGCAGTGGCAGCAGCGCCTGCATCAAGCTTAGGTTTTATTATTAAACACATAGCACCTCAATTATTGAATAAGGTCATGTTAGACGAGAGCTTAGGTGTATACCCAGCAGGGACGGCAGCAATGGGCTATGCAGATTTATTGTCGTTTGCTGCATATGTCACCACAGGTATTCAAGCCTACGATACTCGTTTTGATTATAAAACCGTGTTTGAAAGCCGCTCTCAACCGATTGTGGATGCAGCCTTAGGCAGCACAGGTGATAATGGTTTATGTTTGAATGATTTAAGAACGAGTTTTGCCCAAGATATTTCGCATTATGTGGCAGAAAACCCAGGTAAAAACGTCTTAGATTATCCTGCACTGATTCAAAATTTTGATGAAAATCAAGAAATCGCTGAGTTTTTGGCTACCAATCAACCGGCAACACGTTATATTGCCAAACCGGTGATGATTGTGCAGGGTACATTAGATGCTGCTGTACCTTATGTGGTGACCAAGCAATTGGCCGATCATTTAGCATTACAAGGTACTCAAGTGCAATGGGAGGAAGTTGAGGGGGGAGTTCATTCGAATGTGATTTCATTGAGCAAACAGCAAATTCTTGAGTTTGTACAACAACAGATGCCTGCCCGTTAACAGCCTTCAAGTTCAGCTAAAATAAAATCTACAGCAGGATGGGTCAAGTCCTTACGGTAGTTGGCATACAGTGCTAATTGCGGTAAGGCAAATTGAGTAGCAACTTGCACAATATCAGGATTTAAAAACTTGAGTGCATAATGTGGTAAAAAACTAAAACCAAAACCCATATTAATCAAATTAATGTGCTGCAATACATTGGTCACCCACATTAATTGTTGGCGTGGCATGTGCTCAAAATCAAAATGCTGTTGGATTTTTTCATACAACACAGGAGAGGCATTTTGCTCACAGACAATTAGGGTCTGTTGTTTTAAATCTTGTGCAGATATAGGGTTTAGGCTTGAATATAGCTTTTGGGATGCCACCAAATACATCGGTTCTTCAAGCGCTAAAATATTGCCGTATTGGGGGTCTTGTAATTGGTAGCGGGTAAACGCCAAGTCAAGCGTGGCATTTTTTAAAGCTTGAATTTGTTCTAAACAGGTTAAACTTTGAATATGCAACTGTAGGTTGGGCAAATGTTGTTTAAGCTTATGCAGTAAAGTCGGCAGTAGCTTAATTTCAGCGACATTTAAGAAGCCAATATGAATCTGCTGCTCGCGTTGCTGTGCAACTTGACGCGCGGCTTGTATGGCAAGGTGAGCGTTGTCTAAAGCGGCTTGAGCATAGCTTAAAAAAGCCTGTCCTTCAGGGGTGAGTTGAATTAAGCGTGCTGAGCGGTCAAAGAGTTGCACCCCTACTTCTTGTTCTAAGTCTTTAATTTGCTGACTTAAAGACGGCTGTGTAGTAAACAATTTTTGTGCCGCTTTGGTAAAACTTTGTGCCTCAGCTACAGTCACAAAATAACGTAAATGACGAAGTTCCATGCTGGAGTATCCTTAAAATCAGCCCGATTGAATCTAAAGCAAACTGCTCAGCAAGTATAGAGAAAAAGTAAACAGCTATAGCCAAAACCAATACTCATTGCAGACAATACAGGGCATCTTACAATTGATCTTATGATTTAAATCAAGAGATTGCACAATGACACAGCAATACGATACAGACGTTTTGGTGGTTGGTACCGGACCTGCCGGTGCCACTTTAGGTTTAGCTTTAGCCACTTATGGGGTCAAAGTACAGTTATTTACCCAATTTAATTGGCTCGCCAATAGTCCACGCGCACATATTACCAATCAACGTGCCATGGAGGTGCTACGTGATTTAGGCATAGAAGAGCAGGTCAAGCAAATTGCTACGCCGTGGCATGAAATGGGTGAAAGCCTGATCACCACCAGTCTGGTGGGTGAAGAAATTGCCCGTATGAGTGCATGGGGCACCGGTGATGAACGCTATGGCGATTATCTTAAAGGTAGTCCTTGTCCATTGGTGGATTTAATTCAACCAAAAATGGAAGCTTTATTGGTTAAAAATGCCGGCGAGCGCGGTGCAATTTTTAACTTTAATACCGAATATTTGTCACATCAACAAGATGAACATGGTGTTACAGCACGCTTTTTAAATAAAATTACGCAAACTGAATTTAGCTTACGCGCCAAATACTTGGTAGGTATGGATGGGGCACGTTCTAAAGTCGTTGAGCAGTTAGGTTTGCCTTTAGAGGGAATCATGTCGCGTGCAGGCACGGTTTATGTGGCTTTTAAAGCCGATCTCAGCCGCCATGTGCAACATCGTCCGGCCATTTTACAATGGATTGTCAATCCTGAAGCAGGCTTTGGTGATATTGGTATGGGGTTGTTGCGTGCCATATCGCCATGGAATGAATGGATTATGGGTTGGGGCTTTGATATTAGCCAAGGCGAACCCCAAGTGACTACCGAGCAAGTCCAAGCACGTTTAGATGCTTTTGTGGGCGAGCATGTACCTGATTTACAGATTGAAAAAATTTCTTATTGGTATGTCAATCAAACCTATGCCACGCAATATAGTCAAGGACGTGTGTTCTGTGGTGGCGATGCAGTGCATCGTCATCCACCTTCAAGTGGTTTAGGTTCTAATACCTGTATGCAAGATGCTTTTAACTTAGCTTGGAAATTAGCCTATGCAGTAAAAGGTTGGGCTAAGCCTGAGTTGTTAGATTCTTATAATGATGAGCGTGCACCGGTGGGTAAGCAAATTGTATCCCGTGCTAATCAGTCGCGTTTTGATTATAAGTACTTAAAAGACGTGTTTGGCTTTGACCAAGGTGTAACAACCCAAGCACAGATGCTTGAACGTATTTTTGCTGAAACTGAACAAGCAGCCCAAGTTCGTCAGCAGCTTTATGCCGCTTTAGAAGTTAAGCACCATGAATTTAACGCACAAGGGGTTGAGCTGAATCAACGCTATGAGTCTAATGCAGTGCTGGCAGAAGCAAGCCCTGAAGTATTTACGCGTGATGTAGAGCTGTATTTACAAGCCACCACACGACCAGGTGCTAAAATTCCACATACCTGGTTAGTCGATGCCAAAGGACGTAAACAATCCACCCTTGATATTACCGGTAAAGGTCGTTTTACTTTAATCACGGGCTTGTCGGGTTGGGCATGGCGTGAAGCAGCAGAGCAACTGAGCTTAGACTATTTAGATGTGATTCAGGTGGGTACGCGTGGCTACCGTGACGTATATGCAACATGGCAAGCCAAAGCCGAGATTGAAGACAATGGTGTAATTTTAGTGCGTCCAGATGGTTATATCGCATGGCGTATGCAACAGCCAAACCAAAATACTCAACATTTAAGCGTGTTAAAACAGGTATTGGCCCAACTTAACTTAAATATATAAGCCACAAGCCGAGCAATGTCTCGGCTTTTTTAATGATTGCTTTAGTGGGTGCGCTTGGTAAAATAGTTCGCCTACTTTTTAACGCACTGGAGCATCTTCAATGGCCAATCAAGATAAACGTTTAAGCCCTAAAGTGATTATGATTGCCAGTTTAGGTCTATTGATTCCCATTTTATTGGTGGTGGGTGCTACATTTGCAATTAAAAGTGATGCTAAAAATCAAGCTTTGTATAAACAGCAAGAAGCAGAAATGATGCAACGTATTGCCGAGCGTGAAGCTGCAGAAAAAGCGGCTTCAGAAGCCAATGTTACACCTTAAGATCTTTTTGTAATTGCCGCACTGACGGAATAGAGGTATAGCGTAAAACACGATAGCCTGCATCATGAAACATAGCATCGCGGGCTGCGTCACGTTGTTCTTGCCCAATATGGCTTGGGTCATCTAGTTCAATAATCGCCAACACTTCTAAATGTTTATTGAGCACTACAAAATCAGTCACTTTACGGTTAAATTTGTTACGTACTTGAATATCATTGCTGGTAATTAATGCCGTAAAAGCCACTTGTGCCAAAATATAATAATGGGGTTCTGGAAACGCGATTTTGAGTTGAAAAAATAACTTACTTTCAAATTTAGTGATGACTTTTTTAGGATGATAAATTTTAGATTTTTTTTTAAGGGCAGGGCGTTGCCGCATTAGCAGCACAAGAGCAAAGGTTGCGACACAGCCAAGGGTCAGAAAAATGAGTTGCGTTAAGCTTAAACTTTGCATAAGTCACCCATAAGAAAAAACCCACTCAATTGAGTGGGTTTTTAGAATCTTGGCTCTCCCACCTGGGCTCGAACCAGGGACCTGCGGATTAACAGTCCGTCGCTCTACCGACTGAGCTATGGGAGAATCTGAGAGCGATTATAGAGGGTTTTAAATTGTCGTCAAGCAATTTATGTGAAAAACATAACAATTGCTGTTTAAAGCAGCAATCTTATAAAATTCGCATTAAATACAGGCATAAAAAAACCCACTCAAATGAAGTGGGTTTTTTTAGAATCTTGGCTCTTCCACCTGGGCTCGAACCAGGGACCTGCGGATTAACAGTCCGTCGCTCTACCGACTGA
>NZ_CANQLZ010000030.1 GCF_947624825.1 uncultured Acinetobacter sp. | reverse complement strand
AAAACAAATTGCATTAGTTTCATTATTGGGGATGTCTGCTTCAGCGATGGCAGGCGAATGGCAAGTTAAAGTGGGTGGATCAGTACTTGCTCCAACCTCAGATACTTCAATGAACACATTGGTTGGTCCTGTGACTGTTGAAGCTGATAGTGAACTCGGTTTTACACCGTCAGTTGAATATTTCTTTAATGACAACTTCTCTGCAGAATTATTACTTGCAACACCTTTTAATCACGATGTACTAGTAAATGGTGATAAAGGTGCAAAAATCAAACACTTACCGCCAACATTAACGGCTAAATACCACTTCAAAAACTCAACTCGTTTTACACCATACATTGGTGTAGGTGGTACAGCGTTCATCGCATGGGATGAAGAAGGCGTTGCTAAAGATGTGAAAGAAGCCTTTGGTGTGGCAGGTCAGGTTGGTTTTAGTTATCAACCTGCTGATGCAAAGAATTGGGGTGTATTCTTTGATGCACGATATGCTGATTTAAGTCCTGAAGTTACTCTTGAAGCTGATACTGCTGCAGCATTAGGTGCAGAAAAATTCGATCTAGATATCGACCCAATGGTATATACGATTGGTTATAGCTACAAATTCTAAGCTGTAGTTTGTAGTAGAAAAAGCCTCCTTTTGGGAGGCTTTTTTTATGGTTTGTAGCAATACTGTTCACAAAATTTGACTACAGTTATGTAGCTCTATCACCTAAGCTTAAAAAAAATATAGACGATTGATATGATGAAAACATGGGCTTTTTTATTATTCATAGCATGTTTTAGTGGCGCCACACAAGCAGCGAGTTTTAATTGTGAACGTGCACAAACCTCAACTGAAAAAGCGGTGTGTGAGCATCGTATAGTCAATGATGCTGATGTTAAAATGGCAACCAGCTACACCATTTTACGTAAACTTGTGCCCATACAAACTCGATCTTTGATTCAAGAAGAGCAAATCAAATGGCTACAGTTACGTGATCAATGCCAAGACAATCTGAATTGTTTAGTGGATGTATATAAAATGCGGCAGCAGAAAATTGATTTACATTTAAATCGTATTTATAAAGCGCAAACATTTTAAATTAAAAATTTTCAAGTTTTACCATTGAAAAACTTTAAGGTCACTCCAATAGATATTGCATCTATAATTCTAGGAATGACCAATGAGCGAAGCAAACGCACAAAAACATAGTTTCCAAGCTGAAGTTGCCCAATTGCTACACTTGGTAACGCATTCTTTATATTCTAATCCTGAAATTTTCTTGCGTGAGCTGATTTCTAACGCCTCAGATGCCTGCGACAAATTGCGCTTTGAAGGCATTAATCACCCTGAATATTATGAAAATGACCCAGAGCTTCATGTACGTGTGACTTTGGATGAAGAAAACAAACGTATTGTTATTTCTGACAACGGTATTGGTTTAACCGAAGCTGAAGCGATTGAGCATTTAGGGACCATTGCTAAATCTGGCACCAAAGATTTTATGTCTAAGTTAAGTGGCGATCAGAAATCTGATGCGCAGTTAATTGGTCAATTTGGGGTGGGCTTTTACTCAGGTTTTATTGTAGCTGATAAAATCACCGTAGAATCACGCCGTGCGGGTGTAGAGGCAAGTCAAGGTGTACGTTGGATCAGTCAAGGTACCGGTGAGTTTGAAACAGAAATTATTGAAAAGCCAAGCCGTGGTACCGACATCATCTTACATTTACGTGAAGATGCGACGGAGTATTTAGATCGTTTTAAAGTTAAACAAATTATTAATAAATACTCAGATCATATTAGCTTGCCAATTGAAATGCCAAAACAAGTGTGGCAACAAGAAGAAGTAGCAGAAGGTGAAGAAGCCAAGCCGGGTCAGTATGTCACCACCAATGAATGGGAGGCGATTAACTCAGCCAGCGCGCTTTGGACACGTAACAAAAGCGAAGTGACTCAAGAGCAATATCAAGAGTTTTATAAAAACCTAACGCATGATTTTGCCGATCCATTAGCATGGGCACATAACCGTGTTGAAGGTAGCACTGAATATACTCAACTGTTGTATATTCCAAGCAAAGCGCCAAGCAATATTTTTACCCGTGAAGCCAAAGCTGGCATTAAGTTATATGTAAAGCGCGTCTTTATTATGGACGATGCAGATAACCTGATTCCAAATTACCTACGTTTTGTGCAAGGGATTGTAGATAGTGCTGATTTGCCGCTTAATGTGAGCCGTGAGTTACTGCAAGAAAGCCGTGATGTTAAAACCATTCGTGAAGGTAACGCACGTCGTATTTTGACTGTGCTAGATGGCTTAGCAAAATCTGAAGATGAAAAAGATCAAGACAACTTTAAAACCTTCTATCGTGAATTTGCTTCTGTATTAAAAGAAGGTTTAGGTGAAGATGTTGCCAATCGCGAGCGTATCTTAAAATTATTGCGCTTCGCCACTTCTAATAATGATGAAGTCACTACCTCATTAAGCGACTATAAAGCACGTATGAAAGAAGGCCAAAAAGCCATTTACTATGTGACTGCGGAAAGCTTAAACGCTGCGAAAAACTCACCACAACTTGAATTATTCAAGAAAAAAGACATTGAAGTTTTACTCATGACCGAGCGTGTAGATGAGTGGGCGATGGAGTTTGTACAGGAATTTGATGGTACAGTTCTGCAAAACGTGGCAAAAGGTGCAGTAGACTTAGGTGATTTACAAGATGCTGAAGAAAAGCAAGCACTTGAACAAGCCGCAGAAGAGTTTAAACCTGTGGTTGAACAACTCAGCAGTTCACTTAAAGATAAAACCCAAGAAGTGCGTGTGACCACACGTTTAGTCGATTCACCTGCATGTTTAGTCACGCCTGAAGGTCAATTGTCACCGCAATTGTTGCGTATGCTCAAAGATGCAGGTCAAGCAGTTCCTGAGAGTAAACCGATCTTGGAAATTAACCCAAGCCATCCATTGGTGAAAAAATTACAAGGCTCAAGCCAATTTGATGACCTTGCCAACGTAATTTTTGACCAAGCTGTGATTGCCGAAGGTGGTTTGCCTGAAGACCCTGCTGAATATGTAAAACGTATTAATAACTTATTGTTGGCTTAATAAAATTGATAAAAAAGCTCCCTGACGGGAGCTTTTTTTATGGCTTGATGATGCAAAAAAACGATAATCAAGATTAAAAAATCCCTTTGGTTTTTAATCTAATAAATGAATTATATTTTAAAAATTGATCTATAATGCCAATCATTAAGTCATCAGGTGAAATAGTTATGAAATCGCTATTGAGTTTAATTGCTTTGGGTACGCTTGGTCTAAGTACACAAGTTATGGCCAGTGCTACGTATGTAGAGCACCGTAATGATCGTGTTCAAGTGAGTAATGCGGCGACAGCTACTAGCTTGCAAGTGGAGCGCGTGATTCAGCGTAATGATCGTATGAAACTTAAAAAACTGGTGACCACAGACATTAATAAGTTTTCACAATATAAAGAAGTATTACGCGAGCAACGTAATGACCGTGTGAGCATTGTACGTCATGTGAATTCTTAAAGTTAAAAGCCCATTTTCATGGGCTTTTTAATGTTTAAAATAAGGCTTCTAAACGTAGTAAGGCACTGACATGATGGTCTTGATTTTCACGATCTTCATTAAAGTAATTAAGATCAGTTTGTACAAAAAACCATTCACGTAATACAGGTTGCCGCCAAGATACAAAAGGTCCCCAACTATCTAAGCGTAGTTGATTGTCGTTGTAGTAACCACCGCTATAGACACCATAGTTAAAACGATTGCCTTGGAAAAATTGGTGTTGTCTAAAGGTATAATTTGACCAATTTAAATCATCTTCTGATGCATCTGCATAAACCAAAGCAAATTGGTTAGAAAGTGAAGCCTCATTTTTACGCTGATGTAGCAATTCTAGATTGGTGCGTAGATAATTTTCGCTATCGCTTCCATAACGATAAATTTGCTCGGCGTGAAATACAAAATCGTTTTGTAGTTGCCAATCTTTTTCAGCTTTTAAGCGTAAATATACGTCGTCGCCGGAGCGAATACCGACATCTGCATCAGTTTCAAAATCATATTTTTTAGAAAAATTGCTCCATCTTAGAGCAATAGAGCTGTTGTCCTCACGGGTACGTTGTTGATCATAATTTTTATTTTCAGCAAGGCTAGGATTTTCATTGGTAATAGCCACTTGATTTTTAAGCTGGTCATCTAAGCTATCATCACCAAATACCACGCTAAAACGTTTTTCCAAAGTAGGTAATTCAATTTTACCTCGGATACGTGGACGGATTTCATAGCCATCATAATCATCCCATTTGTTATCAAGCAAAATTCTTAAAGTTGCCGAAGCAGGTTGACTCGGGTTGGTGACACCAAACCAATCATCAATTTTATGCGCTGTGCCATCTACCCAGTGACGCACACCTTTTTGTTGTTGATCAATCCAAGTGCGATCTTCTGTAGTTTGAGTACTTGGTACAATTGGATGATTAGATTGTTGTGGCAAGAAGGTGGGTGTGGCATCAATCGCCCGTGGAATTTTATACAAGATACCTTGAGAGGTATCTTGTTGTTGTGCGTACACGCCGTGACTGAATACGAATACGCTGCTACAAAGTATTATTTTTTTAATCATACTGATGATTTACACTTATTTTTAAACAGTGTCTGAAATTATCATGATCAAAAGCAAGCGGTTGCTACAAAATTACAGCAATTTAAGAAGCCTCCGTACAGATTGCCTTATACAACGTAATTGGGTCAATCGGTTGAGGTAGACGTTGAATGACTTCTTGAATCATCTGCCAGCTAATGCCTTGATTTCGGTCGAGCAAGAGATAAGGATATGCAGTTTCATTGCGATATAGACCTAAGCGTTGGTCTCCATGAATGACCCGAATTTTTTGCCGTTCTTTTAGTAGTAACAAAGGCGTGTTGACATGCGCTGGCGTTTCGACAAATTGAATAAATTTTTGTGTTTGTAAAAAGTGCGCAGGGATAAATGGATAATAATGATTGTTGTCCCAAAGCAAGGTCGCTAAAGCTTGGTAGGTATTAAATAGAGCATCTGGATCAAAAAGATTTTTCTCTAAGCTTGCCCAATTGATACTGCTTACAGCGGCAAGTTTATGTTCTTGGGCATGGCTAAAGATATGTGCTAAACGAATCGCTTGTAATTCTCCTACGGCACCAAACAGAGCCAGATACTTTACAAAACGCCCTTGGCTATCTGTTTGCTCGGCTAGATAAATAGGTCGCTCAAATACATGCTCAATATCTGTATAGTGCAACAAAAGATCAACGTGGTTGCAGCTAATGTCTTCTGGATTTAAACGATACAGTTGTTTTTCTTGTGCAGCGTCAAACAGTAAAGCACTGACCTGACAGCTATAGCCATTGAGTAATAGGTTAGGTCGCGTTTGTGGTTTTTTGCTGTGCTTGGCAGAAATAATCATTTTTTGTGCCAAATTTACTTGTATGTCAGGTTCGCTCGTTGCTTCAGGCGGTGCAGTGAAATCTACAGCTTGTGTTTGAGCTAAGTTAGCTTCACTAGCCATGACGTTTTGCGCCAATTTCATTGCTTTAGGTGGGCTTGATTCAACTGACAAAGAGGGATCTATTGTCGGGCTAAGTGCTGATATTGCTTGAGAGTTTTCTATACTGTTCGATTGAGTTTGAGTAGTATTAAAATCAATTAAATCAAAAGTTGGCTCTTGAGCGTGATATGGCATTGTCGGTTCAGATGCAGTAAACAAAGGTGGTATATGAATAGGTGTATTGCTGTCTAATTGCAGTGGTTCTAGACCTAGATCAAAAGACAGTCCTTCACTAATATCAATTTCTTGTTTGCGTAAGCGCCGTGTGGAAACTGGTTGAGGGGTTGCACCTGAATCGAAACGCGTTTCTTGTAACACCCTGCCTTGAATTTGTTGAGTTGTTGCTTGCTCTAGCATATTAGGGAAATGGTGGATTGGAATATGCAAGGCTTTTTCAATTTTATGCATATGTGCTTGATAAGTCGCATCAAGTGTTGTACTGATAGGATCATCAATACCTGCAATATCTGCCGCTTGAGTACTTGGCTTGTGGATTGTAGTGCTAGCTGTGTAACTCTGTTGAGGGTCAGCTACACCAAAACATTGATACTTTAATTCTTGAGTCACAAGCCAATGATATACTTCTTCAAGCGCACCATTTTCGCTAATCAGCAGTTTTTGATTTGGCATTTGTAAGAGCCAAATTTGCCAACCTTCTTCAGGTTCATACAGCAATGCCCAAGTAGATTGGGTTTGTTGGTATAAAACTTCTTCTAATTCTTGATCTTGGCTAAATGTGCCACAGCAAAAGTCAGAATAATGGCAGTGATAGACAAATTCTTGTGCTTGTAACAAAGGTTCTAACTGATCTTTAGTGTCTTGAAAACCTGGCTGATGCAGTAAGGTTGTATACAATTGTTGTATTTCCAAAATACGTTGCTTAGCGCGAGCATGATCAAAATAAGATAAATTGTCATCTTGTAAACTTGTTATAAGCTGTGACAATTCTTGCGTTAATAATGCTTTATCTAAGGGCTTCATTGGGCTTCTCTAAAGATATTCTTGCGCTTGGTTGAGGTAACTGGCGAGCAATATATTGGTTGCCAAATCAAGCACTGCATATTCGGTACTGTTTGGATTTGGATATTGTAAGGCCAGTTGGACCAATTGCTCTAAAGGAATAGCTTGAGGGGCAATTTGACCTTGCAGTAGCGCTTCTAATTCATTCATAAGGCAAATTTAAAATAGCAAAATAAATTATTGTCAGTTTTAAGATTATAGGGTTTTAAGCCCGAAAAAGGTGAATAAATGTGCATCTTTATTATACATATAGTCATTAAAATGAGTTTAAATCAAGAAAATTGCAATTTGATCTGGGTCATAAAAAACCGGTTTTAATTTTAATTAAATAACAATTTACTTAAATAGTGTGCCATTTTAGGCTTTTAAATCAAGGTACTAACATAAATTTCCCTGAAGAAAAAATAAAGATAACAGCACAAATAAATAAGGGAATTTTAACATCAATTTAACAATTAAGTAAAAACAGCAAAGTAGGATGGAGCTTGAGGGACAAGCTCCAATGAAATTCTAAAAATTAGGCTTTAGGCTTGTTAAGGCATTTTTTTTCATACACCTTACCGCCAATTGCACCTAAAATTGCGCCACTGATCGTACCAAACACCGGCAAAATGCTGCCAGCGACTGCACCAATTAAAGCACCTTTTGCCGCAGGAGAAAAACGTGACTTTTTAATTGGGCAACTTGTGTCTTGTACCTTGTTTTCAGGCTCATTATTTTGATCTTGGTCAAATAAAGTGTTTACATCGTTATTGTGATTCATAGATACCTCTAGTTAGTCTTAGTATTATGGTTAAAAGTGTACCTAAACTAGCCTAAAGAGATTTTAAAAGATGTGTGTAAAAAGCACGGTAGTTTTTGTAAGTAAATGAAAATCCCCAGCCGAAGCTTGGGGATCGTGAGTTTGTTTTTTTCAACCTAGTTATTAGGCATCTTGCTCGTCGTTTTTAGGTGCTTGTTGAGCTTTTTCTAACACGTTTAAAAACACATCGCGGGGTTGAGCGCCGGCAAGGGCAATACGTTGGTCAAATACAAAGAAAGGAACGCCGGTAACTTTGAGTTGCTCACGCGCGACTTCTTGGTCAAACTCTACAAAATCTGCAAACTCGTTGCCATCAAGTAGGTCGTCGACTTCTACAGGGTTTAAGCCAATACGTGCAGCAACATCTTCTAAAGTTTCACGTTCGCCGATTTTTAGACCTTGGGTCATATAGCTATAAAATAATGCTTCTTGGGCTTCGTTGCCTAAACCTTTGCTTTGTGCCAAATGAATCAAGCGATGAGCATTAAAGGTGTTGCCTGAATTGGCCTGTTGCCAATTAAACTCAATGCCTTCGGCTTTGGCCATATCGGCAATATTGCGCTGCATTTCTTCAACTTCAGCCAAAGTACGACCATATTTTTGCGCCAAGCGTTCAGTATTAGAAATACTTTGGCTTTGTGGTGCTTCAGGGTCTAATTGATAGCTATGCCAATGGATTTCAAGCTCAATTTCAGCTTCTTTGGCAACCGCCTCTAAACGTTTTTTACCAATATAGCAAAACGGACATACTACATCTGACCAAATATCTACGCGCATGGACTTTCTCAAATTGTGTTTATCACTTAGATGAGGCTTAGGCGTTAAATTTAAAGTTTAAGCCCAACAAAAAAGCCATTCAGCAGTTATTTAAGGCTTTATTGTATAAAAACACAGCAAAATGTGTATGCTAAAAGTTAATTGAGCTAGATCAAGGAGCACACCATGCGTCGCGTTGTCATGATTGTGAGTGCAGTAACGGTGATAATTTTTGCTGCTTTATTTTATCAGTATCAAAAACAGCAGCAAGATGTAGCACAGTTGCATCAATATCAAACGGTTTTATATGAAAAAACCGAACAGTTATATGAACAGGCTCAAGATTGGCAAAACCCGATTCAGTTGACTACTCAAGATTCACGCTTACAAGGCGATTATCGGGTCATGGCTGATTTTATTTTGAGCTATTTAACAGACAATGCTGAGGCACGTAACGTGTATTTACGTGAATTAAAAAGCATTGCTTGGGATCAATTTTTAGATGTTAAACGCCTAGATCAAGATAAAAAGCAAAACTATCAACAAACCCAAAGCATGTTGGTCAATGCACGTAGTTTAGCGGCACAGTATCAAAGCCAAAATGAACAACGTCATGCCAAAGCATTGGCTGAAGCTGAGCATTTAAATATTCAAACTCGTTTAAAACAGACCTTAGTTGAGAGTTTAAAGTCTCAGCAAGATCAAGATCTGTATGCAGTGTTTGAGTTAGAACAACAAATTTTAGCCAAAGCTGAAGGTCTGTTTAGTATTTTAAAAGCGCATCAATGGCAGGCTAAAAATGGGCAATTTTTCTTTTATGAAGAGCAACCCTTAAAAGAGTTTAATCGCTTATATCAAGAGGTGACAGAATTAAATAGAAAAATTGAGCAGATCAAACAGGGTCACAAAGCTGCGGTGGAAGCAAAATTGTAACGATTTTCTATTGTCAGCAAAGTGTCAAATCTTGTGTTTAGACTCAAATAAAACATCATAACAATAAGGCAAATCCTATGTATATCGCAGTAGATTTCCCTGATTTTGAACAGCATTACATGGAGTTTATGCAAAGCTCCCAACATCCTAAACTTGAGCGTTTAAATGAATGGGGCAAACAACGTTTCTTCTTGGCCAAATATTTTGATGTGGTTGATGATCAACACGATACCCTACAAATGGTGTTGCATTATCAGCAACAAAAGGTACGGCTTAATTTGCGCCAAGCGCCTGAATTTATGCAAAAAGAGGCATATTTAACTTGGCTTAAAGCCCAATTTAGCCAACATGGTGTTGTTTAGTGGTCTGGCTTTTGCATATAGGCTCATTTTAAATTTAGTAAACCAATATGCAACGACTTTGGATTAAACAGCCCTTAGCTGTATTTAGCGCAAATGACCTAGATGCCAGTCAAGGTATTGTGCTTGAAGGCACACAAATTGTAGAAGTGCTTGGACGTGGGCAAGTGCCAAGCCAAGCTTGTGATGAGGTGATTGATGCCAAAGATTGGGTGATTACCCCGGGGCTGATTAACAGTCATCACCATTTTTATCAAACGCTTACCCGTGCATGGGCGCCTGTGGTCAATGCACCACTTTTTCCGTGGTTACAAAACTTATATCCGGTGTGGGCACGTTTAACCCCTGAACAATTGCATGTGGCGACTCAAGTGGCTTTAGCGGAATTATTACTCTCGGGCTGTACCTTTGCTGCTGACCATCATTATTTATTTCCGACGCAATTGCAGGATGCGATTGATATTCAAGTGAACGCAGCACAAGCTTTGGGTTTACGTGTGATGCTGACTCGCGGCTCAATGAGTTTAGGGCAAAATGAAGGTGGTCTACCACCACAGCATACAGTGCAACAAATGCAGGTGATTTTAGACGACAGCCAACGTTTGATTGAGCGTTATCATCAACGCGGAGCAGGGGCGATGGTGAATATTGCACTTGCACCGTGTTCACCTTTTTCGGTGACCCGTGACATTATGCGTGAAAGTGCAAGCATGGCGCAAAGCTTAGATGTACGGCTACATACCCATTTAGCCGAAACTTTAGATGAAGAGCAATTTTGTTTACAGCGCTTTGGCATGCGAACTGTAGATTACTTAGAAGATGTAGGATGGTTGCAAAAACGCACTTGGTTGGCGCATGGCATTCACTTTAATGCAGAAGAAATTTCCCGTTTAGGACAAGCTGAGGTGGGGATTTGTCATTGCCCACATTCTAATATGCGTTTGGCTTCAGGCATCTGCCCAAGCTTAGATTTAATAGATGCTGGTGCCAAAATTGGTTTGGGCGTAGATGGTTCAGCCTCAGGTGATGCTTCCAATTTAATTTTAGAAGCACGCCAAGCGTTGTATTTACAACGGCTCAAATATGGTGCAGAAAAAATCACCCCACAATTAGCATTGGGTTTTGCGACCACAGGTTCGGCAGAAATTTTAGGTCGCTCGCAAGATTTAGGTCAAATTCAAGTGGGTTATCAAGCCGATTTGGCCTGTTACCGTTTAGATGAGCTGAAATTTTCAGGCAGCCATGACCCCATTGCTGCTTTGTTATTATGTGGTGCAGATCGTGCAGATGCTGTGATGGTCGCAGGGCAGTGGCGTGTACGAGAGGGTCAAATTCAAGGTCTTGATCTTGAAGAACTCAAACATCAGCATCAACGTGCTGCCAAAGCGTTAATGGCAGCTTAAACCGATCTAGCTAAGGTTATTTTGATCGGTTAGATGTGCCTTAGTTTATAAGATGGCATATATCTTGCTCTTTTGCTTATTAAGTCAGTTGCGCAAAGCAACATGCAACATAATGAAATAAGGATCAGGGCAAGATATGAATAATTCTAAAAATATTTCTCCCGAACATGAGTTTTTAGGCGTGGGTACCAGTTTGACCTATGGCTTACAGCACGTTTTAACCATGTATGGTGGTATTGTCGCACCACCTTTAATTGTGGGGATTGCAGCAGGTTTAACGGGTGCACAAATTGGTTTATTAATTACCGCCTCATTGTTTGTAGGTGGTTTAGCCACCTTGTTACAAACGCTTGGCGTTAAGTACTTTGGTGCGCAGTTACCGTTAGTACAAGGTGTTTCTTTTGCCGGCGTTGCCACCATGATTGGAATTGCGACCACAGGTGGCGGTTTTAATGCCATTTTAGGGGCAGTGATTGCGTCTTCCATTATTGGTTTATTGATTGCGCCATTTTTTGCCAAAATTATTCGCTTTTTTCCACCTGTGGTAACAGGTTGTGTGATCACCATTATTGGTTTATCGCTGCTGCCTGTGGCAGTACGTTGGACAATGGGCGGTAATAGCAATGCACCGGATTGGGGCTCATTGCAAAATATTGGTTTGGCTGCCATGACTTTGGGTATTTTGTTATTACTCAGTCGTTTTGGTTCGGAATCTGTTCGTCGTACAGGCATCTTACTCGCCATTGTGATTGGCAGTATTTTGGCTTATGTACTCGGCTTTGGTGATTTTTCTAAAGTGGGCGATGGTGCTTGGTTTGCTGTGCCTGAGTTCTTAGGTTTTGGTATGCCGACCTTTCATTTATCGGCAATTTTAGCCATGACCATTGTCATGATTGTAACCTTAACTGAAACCACTGCAGATATTATTGCTGTAGGTGAAATTGTGGGCACAGAGGTCGATGATAAACGTATTGCCGATGGTTTACGTGCCGATATGTTATCGTCTGCAATTGCACCATTCTTTGGTACTTTTATGCAAAGTGCTTTCGCACAAAATGTAGGTTTGGTGGCCATTACAGGGGTAAAAAGTCGTTTTGTGGTAGCAGCTGGCGGTTTGATTTTGGTATTTTTAGGTTTACTTCCAGTTATGGGGCGTTTAATTGCCGCAATTCCAACTCCAGTTTTAGGGGGGGCGGGTTTGGTTTTATTTGGTGTGGTGGCAGCAAGTGGTATTCGTACTTTAGCTAAACTTGATTATAGCCAACAAAAAAATCTGATTATTGTCGCAACGTCTTTGGCTGCAGGTATGATCCCTATTATTGATCATTCATTTTATGCGCAATTTCCAATGTGGTTTAAAACCTTGTTCCACTCAGGCATTAGTGCCACCTGTGTGATGGCAATTTTACTTAATATTTTATTTAATCATTTAAGTTTTGGGCGCAAAATTTTACCCAAACAGCCACAAATTGGTGCTTTAGCTAAACATGAGCATTAATCTAGAGTTAAAAAAGGATGGCTTAAGCCATCCTTTTTTTGTGCTTAAAATTAAGCAAATTTCTTTTTAAACCAAGAGAAAATAGATTTTTTCTCTTCGGCAGCATCAGCTTTTACTTCAGCAGTTTTTTCAGCAGCGTCAGTTGCAATTTCTGCTTTTTCAATCGCTACTTTTTCTTCAATAGCAGCAGTTTCAGCAGCTTGAGTTGCAATTGCTTGAGTTTTTGCTTGTGCAGTAGCATCAACAGCAGCGACTTTAGCGACAACTGCCTCTTTGGCTGCAACTGTTTTTTCAGCAGCAACTTGCTGAGCGACAACCGCTTTTGCTACAGCTGCGTCTTTGGCTTGGGTGGCTTTAACCAAAGTTGCATCTTTTGCTGCCATTGTCTTGGCAACAGCAACATCTTTAGTTGCAATTGTGCTGACCACAACAGCATCTTTGGTGCTTACAGCAGCGTCTTTTACCGCAGTACCTGCTTGAGCTGCATCGGTTTTAACGTTTTGTAATTGTTGGGTTACAGTTTGTTTTAAGGTTACAGGGGCAACTGCTGTGGTTTGTGCCATTGCTGCTGTTGAGCCTGCAACTAAAGTTAGTGCCACAACTGTTTGGATTGAATTCATGTTCATCACTTTAAAAAAAGTATAAAAAGCGATATTAACGCCAAAATTTATCATATTGATGATGCATACAGATAAAGTGTAATTTTTGTGTGAAAATTAATCTAATTTAACAGGTTTATAACAGGATGTTGCAAAGGGGATACATCAAAAAAATCCCCCGCTTAAAGCGAGGGAGTTTTAATCTTTAAAACTTAAACACGTTCAATAATGGTCGCAATGCCTTGACCTACACCAATACACATGGTCGCTAAACCAATCCGTGTATCTTGTTGTTCCATGACATTGAGTAAAGTGGTAGTGATACGTGCACCTGAGCAACCCAATGGGTGACCGAGCGCGATTGCACCGCCATTTAAATTGACAATATCTTGCTTTTCATACAAATCTAAACCTTTAAGCACCGATAAACCTTGTGCTGCAAAGGCTTCGTTTAGCTCAACGGTTTGAATATCGTTGATGGATAAGCCGGCACGTTTTAAAGCTTTTTGCGTAGCAGGCACAGGACCATAGCCCATGGTTGCCGCATCACAACCTGCAACCGCCATCGAGCGAATCACAGCACGTGGTTTCAAGCCCAAAGCTTGAGCACGTTCAGCCGACATCAATAACATGGCAGATCCACCATCAGACAAAGCCGATGAAGTTGCTGCGGTCACTGTACCGTTTTTCGGGTCAAATACAGGACGTAATGAACGGAAAGTTTCAATATTGGCATCAGGGCGAATCACTTCATCTTGGTCGCACAAGATTTTAAAGCCGTCGGCATTATGACCTTCAACGCCCACAATCTCACGATCAAAACGACCAGCTTGGGTTGCCGCCCACGCACGTTGATGAGAATTGACACCAAACTGATCTTGCTCTTCACGACTAATATTAAATTGACGACCTAACAATTCAGCAGTTAAGCCCATCATATTAGAAGCTTTAGCAAAATATTTTGAAGATTCAGGGCTGATATCAATGCCATGTGTCATGGGTACATGACCCATATGCTCAACACCACCAATGATGAAGATTTCACCTTGATTGGTGGCAATTTGCGCTGCCGCAGTGTGAATCGCTTGCATAGATGAACCACACAAACGGTTGATGGTTTGACCTGCAACGGTTTTTGGTAATTCAGCCAGCAAAGCTGCATTGCGGGCAATGTTAAAGCCTTGCTCAAGAGTTTGACCTACACAGCCCCAAATTACGTCTTCAACTTCGTTGACGTCAAATTGGTTACGAGCAACAAGGGCACGAATCAGTTCTGCCGATAAACGCTCTGCGCGTACATTGCGGAACATACCATTTCTGCTTTTGCCCATGGCAGTACGAACGCCATCAACGATGACAACGTCACGAGGATTTAAAGTAGCCATTGGTGTTGCTCCTTAACCGTAAAATTTCTTGTTATTGGCTGCCATATCACGCAGCATTTGTGGGGCTTCATAGCCTTTACCTAAGTGTGCATATTTATCACATAGCGCCACGTATTCTGCTACACCAAGTTGGTCGATGTAACGGCATGGACCACCACGGAATGCAGGGAAGCCCACACCCATAATCATCGCCATATCTGCTTCGGCAGGGGTTGCCACAATATTGTCTTCTAAGCAGCGCACAGTTTCGTTACAGAAGGTGACCATCATACGATCAATGATTTCATGTTCGTCAAATTCACGTTTTTCAGCAGCCACACTTGCTGCAATCACTTCATAGGCAGTTGGGTCAACGGTTTTGGCTTTTTTGCCTTTTTTATCAAGCTCATACTTATAAAAACCAACATCATTCTTTTGACCTAAACGATTGGCTTTATACAGCAACTCAATTGAACCGGTAAAATCAGGTTTCATGCGATCAGGGAAACCTTCAGCCATAACTTCTGCACCATGCACGCCGGTATCAATCCCGACAACGTCCATTAGATAAGCAGGACCCATTGGCCAACCAAAGTTATGCATCACTTTGTCGATTTGTTGGAAATCTGCGCCATCACGTACCAATTGGTCAAAGGCACCAAAGTAAGGGAACAACACACGGTTGACTAAAAAGCCCGGGCAGTCATTCACTACAATTGGGGTTTTACCCATTTTTTGTGCCAAAACAACAGTGGTCGCAATCGCTTCTGCTGAGGTTTTTTCACCACGAATCACTTCAACCAATGGCATAAGCGGCACGGGGTTAAAGAAGTGCATACCGACAAAGTTTTCAGGACGTTCAAGACCTTCGGCTAAGCGAGTAATAGAGATGGTTGAAGTGTTTGAAGCAATGATGGTATTTGGCCCAACTTTGCTTTCTGTTTCACGTAACACAATATCTTTAATTTTTGGATTTTCTGTGACTGCTTCAATCACAATATCCACGTCTTTAAATTCGTCATAACCCAAAGTTGGACGGATACGCGCTAAAGTTTCACCCATTTGTAACGGCTTCATTTTTTTGCGTTCAACTTGCTTAGTCAGTAATTTGGTTGCTTCTTCCATACCTAAAGCAAGTTGTGGATTACCAATATCTTTCATGATAATTGGCGTGCCTTTACTGGCGGCTTGGAAGGCAATACCACCACCCATAATACCTGCGCCAATGACGGCAGCTTGCTTAACAGGGTAGGCGCCTTTTTCATACTTTTTAGATGTCTTTTTCACCACTTGGTCATTTAAGAACAAGCCAATCAGTGCTTCTGATTGTGCAGTGATCGCAGCTTTAGCAAAGGCCTTGGCTTCTTCAGTTAAAGCTTCGTTACGCTTTAAGCTTGAGCCTTTTTCTAAAGAATCAAGCAATAATTTTGGTGCCGGATATTGTGTTGGTTTGGCTTTTGCAAATACCACAGCTTTGGCTGCATTAAATGCCATGATTTGTTCAATTGCATTTAATTTTACAGGCTCTAATTTTTCTTGGCGTTTGGCTTTCCAATCTAAACGACCATCAATGGCTTGTTTAACTAAATCAAGCGCTGCATCTTGTAGCTGATCATGTGCCACGACAGCATCTACAGCGCCTTCTTTAAGTGCTGCTGCACCTTTGCGTGGTGCTGATGTTGCAATCCAATCAATAGCGTTATCTATGCCAATCACACGGCTTAAACGCACTGTACCGCCAAAACCTGGAATTAAACCAAGTTTCACTTCAGGTAAGCCCACTTGTGCTTTATCTGACATAACACGATAGTCACAGACCAAGCACATTTCAAAACCACCACCTAAAGCCACACCATTAATGGCTGCAACTTTAGGCATATCTAAATCTTCAAATGCATTGAATGTTTGATGTAGTGCTAACACCCAATCTACAATTGCATCTTCGCCTGCGGCAAAGGTGGTACCAAATTCAGTGATATCAGCGCCGACAATAAAGGTCGGTTTGGCTGAAGTAACCACTAGACCTTGTATACTTTGATTGGCTTTTACAGCGTCAATCGCAGCTTGAAAGTCATCAATGGTTACACGGTTAAATTTGTTGACTGACTCACCTTGTAAGTCAAAGCGGAATTCTGCAATTGCGTCCGTGAGCATTTGGACGGTAATGGCATTGCCAGCGTGGATCATGCCTGATCTCCTTTATTTTGGAGGACTTTTTAAGTTAATGTTATGAAGTAGGTGCGTATAGTCCTAAGCACCTCAAACTTGACTCATCTTACGATAACTTTATGTCAAAAAAACATCACAAGTTGTATCTAGTCGTGACGCTAGGGTCATCTATTTTATGGCAAGTGTGCTTAAGGTAAATTTTATCGCTTGCACATTGGTATTGTTAGCTGTCACAAAAAGAGCGCTTTGCAATTGCTGTTTTTGAATATAAAGCTGTCTAGGTGTAAGCAATAATGGCGCTTTTTTCAAGTGTTTTTATTTTTTGTTTGGCTTTGATGTAAAAATTAAGCATCTTCACCCAAAGTCACCGACCTTTTATCGGTTGCATCTTTATGGATATTTGAATAGTCAGCTAATATGTTTGACTCTAATTTTGAATAATGAAGATACTTTATGAAAAACATAATAAGTAAAACTTTGGTGATTGTGCCTGTTGTGTTGGTCAGTTCAATGAGCTTTGCAGATTGTGATAAAAATTTAAATCAAACTGATTTAAATATTTGCACCGCACAAGAATATAAAAAAGAAGATCAAAAGCTCAATAAACTTTATCAAGCCTATAGCGCCAAGTTGGGCAGCGCTGAGCGTAAACAATTTACCGCGATTCAAAAATCTTGGGTCAATTACAAAGACAAAGATTGCCAATATGCTGCTCAAGGTTATAAAGGTGGCTCAATGTATCCAATGGTATTAAATGAGTGCTTAACTGAAAAAACTGAAGATCGTATTGATGATTTAGAAGATTATTTAAAAGAAAAAAATCGTTAATTAGTTGTAAAAAGACCACCTTACACAGGTGGTCTTTTTGATTTAAGTTGCTTGAAAATGACCATTTTGATAATCAAGATTTAACTCAAATACATCAGGATGTTGCAAAAAATAGAGTGCCAATACAGGTTCAAGTTCGGTACGGAGTTTGCGCCCTAAATGGCGTGCCCCATAACGAATATCATGATCTTGATAAAAGTAAGCTTTGGCGGCATCGGTTAAATGCACTTGGCGCTTTTGGTGTCGTAGGCGTTGATTGAGTTTAGTCAGTTCAATCTCGACCAGACGTGGCAGGGCATCATCTTGTACAGGTTGATAATGCAAGGTGCGATCAATACGGTTTAAAAATTCCGGATCGAATTTACGACGCATGACTTTTTCAATAATGGTTTGCGTAGGAACGCGCTTTAAACAGACATCTTGCATTTTTTTAGGTAAGAAATTGAGCTTATCTAAATATTGCTGTGCCGCTTGCGCACCGACATTGCTGGTCATAAAAATCATGCAGTTACGAAAATCAATGGTTTTAGTGCCAGCGGTGAGGGTAAGTTTGCCGGTATCTAAGACATTCATTAAACCGCGTAAGACTTCATTTGAGGCTTTTTCAAGTTCATCAAATAACATAATACCGGGGCGTGTGTGGCTGCCTGCAATGGCGGTTTCATCAAATAAACTATGCCCTTCTTTAGAGCCAACATAACCTGGTGGTGCGCCGGTTAAGGCTGCGGCATAATGTTCTTGCGCTAAGGTGTTCATATCAATCCGGCAAAACGCATCGGCACGTCCATAAATCGCTTCGCTGATTAAGCGTACCGTTTCGGTTTTGCCTACGCCGGTAGGGCCAAGCATTAGGGTGACTGACAAAGGACGCTCAGGATTAGAAAAGTCGGCTTTAACCACATGCAACATTTTTTCAATTTCATTGAGTGCTGCATCTTGCCCAATAATACGTTCACGCAGCTTTTGCATGACTTGGATTGGTTCAAAATGAAAACGTGGTTTACCAATCAAGCGGTCTTTTTCTGAAATGCTATGGCTAGATGTAGCAGGCTGAATAATATGCACGGCATGCGAAGATTGCGTCATAACATGATTTCCCTAAAGCAGAGTTTAAGCATAGCAAAAATGCAGCATCATCAACATCTCTTGGGCGGCCAAGCTACATTAATCTGCTTGAAAATCAGCAATTGATCATCACATTATGCAGAATAAAGATTGCCAAGCCATAGGTTAATTGTGAACGCACATGCCCGTCCTCATATCGAAAAAATCTTAGCCCATATGACCACCTTGCCGGGGGTGTATCGTATGTTGGGTAAAGATGGTGAATTGCTGTATGTGGGTAAAGCCAAAAATCTTAAAAATCGTGTTTCAAGTTATTTTGTAAAAACCATCGAGCATCCTAAAACGCAAGCGTTGGTGAGTCGAATTTACGATATTGAAACCTTGGTGGTGCGTTCAGAAACCGAAGCTTTATTGCTTGAGCAAAATCTAATTAAGTTACATCGTCCGCCGTACAACATTATGCTGCGTGATGATAAATCCTATGTGTATATTTATATTTCAGCTGACAAACCTTATCCAAGAATTGCCAGTGGTCGCGGTAAGGGCAAGCACCAAGCCGGAAAATTCTTTGGGCCTTATCCAAGTGCAGTCAATGCCAAAGACACTTTGTTGGTTTTACAAAAACTGTTTAATGTACGCCAATGTGAAAACAGCTATTTTGCGCAACGTAAACGCCCGTGTTTGCAATATCAAATTAAACGCTGTAGTGCGCCGTGCGTGGGCTTAATTTCGCCTGCGGATTATCAGCAAGATGTGGCAAACTCGCTACGTTTTTTACAAGGCGATACCAAAGAGCTGAATCAAGAACTGATTCAAAATATGGAAGCCGCTGCCGAAGCCTTAGAGTTTGAAAAAGCAGTGTTTTATCGCGATCGTTTGGCATTGTTGCGTGATGTGCAAGCCAATCAAGCGATTTACAAAATTAAAGGCGAAGCCGATATTTTAGCAATTGCCTATCAAGCTGGGGTGACCTGTGTGCAAATTATGCATGTGCGTAACGGTAAAATGCTGGGAGGAAAAAGCTATTTTCCTGATATGCAAGGCGATGATTTAGGGCAAATGCTGAATGACTTTATGGCCAACTTTTACTTTCAAGTGGCCGATGAAGTGCCATCAGAATTGATAGTGAATGTTGAACTGCCTGATGTAAAAGAATTAGAGCAAGCCTTGAGTCAGCATTTTGATAAGAAGATTCAAGTTAAACATAAAGTGCGTGAAACCCGTGCCGAATGGCAAGAATTAGCACAAATGAACGTACAACATGGCATTAAAGTACAGCTTGCCAATCATTTGCAGCTTAATGAACGTTTTCATCAGCTTGAGCGAGTTTTACAACGTGCTGTAGATCGTATTGAATGTTTTGATATCTCACATACCATGGGTGAGGCGACCATTGCCTCTTGTGTGGTGTTTGATCGTGGTGGGATGCGCAAGCGTGATTATCGTCAATTTGGTATTGAAGATATTACCGAAGGCGATGATTATGCAGCCATGCGCCAAGCTTTAACCCGTCGTTATAGCAAACACATGTTGCCGGATTTACTGTTGATTGATGGTGGTAAAGGGCAATTGAATATGGCTATGCAAGTGATGCAGGATTTAGGTTTAACCGAGCAGGCATTTTTGGTGGGCGTGTCTAAAGGTGAGGGGCGTAAACCGGGCTTAGAAACCTTACATTTTACCGATGGGCGTAAAGAGCAGTTACCTGAAGATCATAAAGCCTTGCATTTAATTCAGCAGGTACGTGATGAAGCACATCGTTTTGCCATTACCAAACATCGTGCTAAGCGCGATAAACGCCGCAGCTCTTCGGTCTTAGAAGCAATTCCGGGTTTAGGGCCAAAACGGCGTCGTGATTTACTGACCCATTTTGGTGGCATTCAAGGGGTGCTCAAAGCCTCGGAAAAAGACTTAAGTTTAGTGCCGGGTTTAGGCGCAGTCTTGGCACGTACCATTTATAAAGTCCTGCATGAATAAGGCTGACTCAGTAGGCAGGCGTGCATTTCCGCTAGTGACACTGTAACGCATTTCGTATAAAGTGGCGCTATTCACACGAAAAAACCAAAATTATTGGCTGGTTTGATTGACAAACTGGGGAAGCGTTGGCGGTGTCTATGACAACAGGTCGTATCCTGAATATTCCTAATATATTGACCCTAGCGCGTATTGCGCTGATTCCTGTATTTTTGTTGGTGGTGTATTGGCCAACCAGTGCAGGTGTAGATGGTCATGACGGTAGCATGACGCGCCATGTTATACTCACCGCGATTTTTGTGATTGCTGCGGTCACCGATTGGTTTGATGGCTATTTGGCGCGTACTTTAAATCAAACCTCGGCCTTTGGGCGTTTTTTAGACCCTGTGGCAGACAAACTTATGGTCGCTGCGGCATTAATTGTCTTGGTGCAATGGCAACCGACCATTTCTATGGCCTTTGCTGCGATTGTGATTATTTCACGCGAAATTACCGTATCGGCTTTGCGTGAGTGGATGGCAGAACTCGGCGCACGTACCAATGTGGCAGTGTCTAAAGTGGGTAAATACAAAACGGCATTTCAGATGATTGCAATTTCGGTATTTTTGCTTAATTGGCCACCGCTTGAAACCTTAGCGTATTTATTGTTGTATACCGCAGTGATTTTAACCCTGTGGTCGATGTTTATTTACCTAAAAGCGGCATGGCCGTACTTAAAACAGCCTTAAAATAAAAGCTCCTCCTTGAGGGGCTTTTTTTTAGCTTTGGTAAACTAGCTATGGGTTTCTTCATCACCATCATCTTCAAAGGTTTTGGCGATTTTTTCAATATTTAAGCTCTTGGCCATGGCATCAAAAATTTCTTTATACACCCCATCTTGATGATAGAGCGCGTCATGTTCGCCGTGTTCGGCAATCATGCCGTCTTTCATGACGTAGGTATAATCAGCATCAATAATTTGCGACAAACTATGAGAGATAATAATCACGGTACGCCCTTGTTTAATTTCATCTAAACTTTGCTTAATTTGTTCGGTGGCAATGGCATCTAAACTGGCTGTTGGTTCATCTAAGAAAATAATCGGTGGATTTTTCAAGAACATACGCGCAATCGCAATGCGTTGTTGCTGCCCACCTGAGAGCATTAAGGCATCGCTATGATAACCCTCGGGCAGTTGTAAAATTTGCTCGTGAACCGAGGCTTTTTGCGCGGCCAAATACACTTCTTCATCTAGTGCATTGGTTTTGCCATAGCGAATATTGTCCAAAATAGAACCTTGGAAAATATGATTTTTTTGTAATACGAGACCAATTTGATCACGTAAATATTGGGTGTCAATGTCATTAATATCCACGCCATCGAGTTGAATAGCGCCATTTTGCGGTAAATAAAATTTATCTAACAGGCTAATTAATGTTGATTTTCCTGCACCCGATAAGCCCACTAAAGCGGTAATTTTATTGGGCTGAATCGTCATTGAAATATCTTTTAAAGCATGATGCCCATTGGGATAAAAGAAATTGACATTGTTGAGTTGGAACTTACCACGAATCATAGGTTTAAGCGTACCACTTGCTTCAATTTCATCATCGGCTTCTAAAATTTTGAAGAAGCTTTCGGAGTAAATCATCGCGTCATTGACTTCATCATAAATACGATGCAAAGAGCGAATGGGCGCCGAGACATTATTAAACAACAACACATGGTACATGATCATCCCAATGCTCATTTGTCCATCGAGCACAAAATACGCCGTTAAGATGATAATCAGCACAATGCCAATTTGTTCAATAAAAGTTTTTAAACCATCAAAAATAAAACTGGTTTGTCGGGTATGCATCTGATTTTCAGTCAATTCACGCTGCAAACTCAGTTGCTTGGTGGCTTCAATACTTTCGCGGTTAAATGATTTAATCACGGTAATGGAGTTAATAATACTTAAAATGCCTTGGCTTTTTTTCTCACGCCCATCGCGTAAATTACGCCGCCAACCACCTAGTTTTTGTGCCTGTTTATAGGTCAGCCAAAAATAAATAGGCACAATCGCGGTTGCCACCAAGCCAACATACACATTGGCATAATACATTAAACCCAATGCCACAATTGCACTGGTAAATAGCGGTAAAATATCAATAAAAAAGATTTGCACTAAACGCGTTAAAGAGCCAATACCCCGATCAATTCGGGTTTGTAGTTTGCCGGCTTGGTTATGATCTTGATTAAAAAAGGCCAAACGGTAGGTCAAAAACTTTTCAATAATGCCTTGTGCTAAATCTTGTGACACTAAAATTTTAAGTTTTTCACCATAAAACTTTTGCCCAAATTGTACCAAAGCACTGATAATTTCTTTACTGAGTAAAATCACCGAAATAGTGATTAAAATATGCCAACCGGCATCTAAACCTAAGCCTTGTTTGAGTAGAGCATCAATTTGGTCCACTGCATATTGTAAGGTCAGTGCGTTGACTTGCGCGGTAAAGGCACCCACAAAAGTTAAGGCGAGTGTTGCCATCACCAATAATTTATACGGCTGTACAAAAGGACGCAGTTTATGGAATAGCTGCCATAAGTTCATAAAGACAAACTTTTATTCTTGTAAAGTCTTTTGAGTGTAGCGAGATTTTGCAGGTAAACTTGTTGAAAGTTTGTCAAAAACCAAGCCCATGTTGCATGGGCTTATGATTCAGATTGAGACTTTTTGAGATTCAAGTGCTAAAAAATTCTGTTCAATTAATGCAGCATTTTCTTGCAAAATTTCAATCACTTTTTGCAAGTTAACAAATTCAAAGCGATTTTTAGAGCCCAATAAGGTTAAAGCCAAAGGTGGTTCTTTGCTTGAAAATTTTACCGGTACAGACAGCCCTGCAATATTGGCATCAAGCTCGCCATTGGAAAAATAGTAGCCTTGTTTCTTAATTTTTTTCATTAAGCTTAAAAATTCATCTTCGCTTTGGGCAAAATTCACCTCAGCCAATTGAGTTGCAAAGCGTTGGTAATAATCTAAAATTTGTTGTTTAGGTAAATGTGAAAGCATTACTTTAGGTGATGAACCTAAAAATACAGGACGTGGGCAACCTCGACCATACGAATATAAACTCATGTTTTTAAAAACTTCATCATGAATATCGATACATGAATCATGGTTTAAGTGGGTCAGTAAACAAGAAAATTCAGTGCGCTCTACCATCTCTTTCATAAAAGGAATACTCACCTGCACCAAAGGGTCGGTGGTACGCGAAATATAATCGAGTACGGCAATCTTTGAACCTAAGGTGTAATCGCCTGAGGTGCCACTTAAACGGAGTAATAATTCTGCCGAAACCAATTCTTTTAAGTAACGATAACTGGTCGGTTTAGATAAGCCTAGTTCGGTACTGATCACATCCACATTAATCACAGGACGTTGGATCGAAAATAGATCTAAGACAGTTAAAATCTTACCAAAACTAGAAAGCGCCATAATCACCTGGGTTTATAAACATGAGCAACCTATCAACAGCCGGTTACTTTACATGAAAAATAGCCACAGCAGGCAGTGCTTTAGCAATCTGCTGTAATTGAGCTTAAGCTTAAATGAGAGAGCATCTGTCTTTAACTGAATATGTTAAACATAAATTAAAATCAGATTCTTAACATAAGAGATTTAAAATTAAAAATTGGCACAAGCTGTGAAAAAACACACACAATAGGCGTTTGCTGATTAAAGCAGCAATAAAAAAAGCACCCTAAGGTGCTGATTTGATATTTAAGGATTTACGCCTTGTGGATCACGATACCAACTTTCAATAAATAAGGCCGCTGCCATGCTGTCGGCAGAGATATTTTTACCACGGCCGGTGGCTTGATAGTGCTCTAATTCATCGCGTGCTTCACGTGTGGTTAGGCGCTCATCGACCATTAAGGTTTCAATATTGGTTTGATGACGTAACCGACGGGCAAATTTACGTGCTCGTGCCGAAAGTTCAGATTCGCTATCGTCCATATTTAAGGGTAAACCCACCAAAAATAAGTTAGGTTGATACTGTTTCACAATTTTAAGTAGATTGTCCCAATTGGGAATCCCATCGCGCATCGGAAATAAGGCAAGGGGATTGCTACTTTCAATCAAGGACTGACCCACGGCCATGCCCATTTTTTGTGTACCAAAGTCAAAAGCCATAATCATATGGGGCTGATTTAAATCAGGCATGTCCAATCTCAGAAGATAGCCAAGTGCGGTCAAGGCCCATTTTTTTATAGGCAGCGTCCCAACGCTCGGCATAAGGTAAGTTAAAAATTAAATCCATGTCGGAGTCACATACCAACCATTCGCCACGGCTTAGTTCTTGCTCAAGCTGATGTTTATCCCAACTGGCATAACCTAAGGCAATTTGGTAGCTTCCCACACCTTGGTTATGGGCAATGGCATCTAAAATATCTTTAGAGGTGGTGATACACACGTTTTCTCCCACTGCTACCGAAGAATGCCATGTGGGCTGACCAGTATGTAATACAAAGCCTGCTTCAGGGCGCAATGGGCCGCCTTGTAACACCTCATGTGGGTGAACATGGTCGGCGGTAATATCAAGGTCATGGAGTAACTCTTTGACCTGAATACCTGCTGGGCGATTAATAATAATGCCTTGTGCGCCCTCTGCGTCATGCCGTGCCAGATAAATGACTGTATGTGCAAAAAAGTCATCCGCCAAATCCGGTGGGGCAATCAGGCAACGGTGGGTCAAATATTGTTTATTTGGCAATGCGGCAACTCTCCTTTTTTGCGTGGTGCTTTGTATTCAAGTTACTCGACTTAGTACAATAAACCAATGACTTTTTGTATTACAGCACTTGGAATTTTAACTGACGCAGTTGTTTGGCATGTTGCAAGGTGGTGTCGTTAATTTCAATGCCACCAGTCATACGTGCTAATTCTAAAATACGTGCCTGTTCATCAAGCTCAAAAATGGTACTACTTGCCGGATCAGTTTGCTGTTTTTGTACCAACAAATGTTGATCTGATTGTGCAGCCACTTGTGCTTGATGGGTAATACATAAAATTTGCACATGCTTGGCTAAATCCGCTAGTAACCTTCCCACAATTTCGGCTGTACCACCGCTAATTCCAACATCAATTTCATCAAACACTAAAATTTCAGCATCGGTCTTTTCTGCATTCATGACTTGCATGACCAAGGCAATACGTGACAATTCACCACCAGAGGCAATTTTAGCAAGCGGTTGCGCCGGCATTCCTTTATTGGCGGTAAATAAAAGTTGTATTAGGCTTAAACCTTCGGCATTTGCTTGTTCTAGGGCTTCAAATTTAAACTCAAAACGTGCTTCTGGCAGTGCCAAAGGTTTGACGTTTTCGGTGAGTTTTTGCGCTAAAGGTACAGCAGCCTCACGGCGCAATTCATCAAGTACTTGCGCCTGTTGCATAAAGCTTTGTTCGGCTGCTACAACTTGTTCGGCTAAAGTTTCAGGGTCTTCAAGTTGTTGTAATTGTTCTAACTCATGTTGCCATGTTTGGTAATCTTGCTTTAAATCTTCAGGTAAAGTGCGATATTTACGTGCTAAACGATGAAAACTTTCTAGCAAAGTGTTTAATTCTTGCATGCGTTCAGGGTCAAAACTCTGCCGATCTACAAATTGACGTAGGCTCGACGTGGCATCGTCCATTTCGCTTTGAGCATTGAGCAATGAGTTATAAATCTGCCCCAATTGTTCACTACGTCCGGCATGATCTTCTAAACGACGAATGATACTGCCCAATTCTTGATTTAAATTTTGTTCGGCATCATCTAAAGCAGTTAAGGCATAACCGCAATCTTGCATAATACTTTCATGATGACTTAGACGATCAAATTCTTGTTCAATCTCGGCATAATCAAGTTGTGTTAGTTCTTCAAGTTCTTCAAGTTGCAACTCTAAGGTGGCAATACGCTGCAAACGTGTGGCTTGGGCATCGAGCGCGGCTTGATGCTGACGAATGGTTTTTTGCCATGTTTGGTAGGCTTCACGTACCTGCTGAGCCGGTGTTTGCAACTCGCTATAGCGGTCAAGCCAATGTTTTGGATAAGGTTGTTCAAGTAATTGTTGTTGGCTATGTTGGCTATACAATTGCACCAACAAGCGCCCAAGTTCTTTTAGCTCGGTTAAACTGCTTGGACGACCATTGATCCATGCTTTAGAGCGACCTGTGGCAAAAATCACCCGACGTAAATGAATCTCACCTGAATCATCGGCAAGCTCTTGTTGGGTGAGCCAACGTGCTTCAGGGCTATCTTCTTGATAACTAAAAACTGCGGTGACATCGGCTTTATCACAGCCAAAACGTACATAGTTGGTATCGGTACGCTCACCTAAACAGGCCGACAATGCATCAAGCAGCAAGGATTTGCCCGCACCTGTTTCGCCAGTTAAGACATTAAAACCACTGTTGACATCAAGGGCAAGGCGTTCAGCTAAAGCAAAATTGATCAGAGTTAAATGTGTCAGCATACACCCATCCAGGCTGCAAAAAATGAGATAGAAATCTTCAGCTTTGTTATGTCATCACTCAAGTTTTTTTCTAAGATGACGTAAAACTTCATAATTCTATATTAAATTAAATGCGAAAATACAATTTAAGTTGTTTAAGTGTAGTTGATTGCCAGCATTCGTTTGCTCAATGTGTATAAATACCTGCGAAGTCTTTTGGCAGTGAAACGCTGCATTGGGGCAACAGATGAATTGATTAGTTGCAAGCGCAGAATTACACTAAGCTCACTGTAATATTAGAACATACTATCTTTGGAGAAAAAGCATGTCAGCTCAGTTTGACCATGTATCAGTTGTAAAAAAATCAAATGTTTACTTTGGCGGCTTATGCATTAGCCACGTGGTACAATTTGCCGATGGAACAAAAAAAACGCTAGGTGTAATTTTACCGACTTCTCAAGCATTAACCTTTGAAACACATGCGCCAGAGCGTATGGAAATTATTTCAGGTGAATGCCGTGTACAAATTGCCGAGAGTACTGAAGGCGAATTGTTCCGCGCGGGTCAATCTTTTTATGTACCAGGCAATAGCTATTTTAAAATTGAAACTGACGAAGTGCTCGATTACGTGTGCCACTTTGAAGGCTAATCAAGCAATTTTAGAGTGAATCAGTTAAACTGTATTCATTAAAATCCTGTGAGGTGTACTTTGCAGGATTTTTTGTTTTTGCATTATCACCGTTAAATTTTGAGGTCGTTCATGGCTAAATTAGAATATTTTTATGGCGTTCACTCAGTGGAGTCATTGTTAGAGCTTGAGCCTGAACGGGTATTGAATCTATTTACCTTAAAAGGTCGTGATGATCAGCGCTTAAAAAACATTTTGGCACTGGCTGAACCATTTGGAATTAGCGTGCAACAAGCCAGCCGCGATAAATTGGAAAAAATGGCGGGTCAACCTTTCCATCAAGGTGTGGTGGCAGCGGTGCGTCCGCATCCGACTTTAAATGAACAAGATTTAGATGCATTGCTAAAAAACAATCCAAAGGCATTGTTGTTGGCATTGGATCAAGTAACTGACCCACATAACTTGGGCGCGTGTATTCGTACTGCTGCGGCAATGGGTGCTGAAGCGGTCATTGTACCGCGTGATCGTTCAGCAAGTTTGACCCCAACAGCGCGTAAAATTGCCGCAGGTGGTGCTGAAAAAGTCAAATTCATTCAAGTGACCAATTTAGCACGTAGCTTATCGGTCATTAAAGATGAGTTTAATGTACGTGTAGTCGGGACAATGCTTGATGAGAAAGCTATGCCGATTCACGAATTTGATTTTACCGGTACAGGTATTTGTGTGGTGATGGGTGCAGAAGACACAGGTTTACGTCCAATCACACAAAGCCAATGTGACCAAACCGTGTATATTCCAATGAATGGTAATTTGCAAAGTTTAAACGTGAGTGTAGCAACCGGCATGGCACTGTATGAGGCATGCCGTCAACGTAACGGACAATAAGTATGTCTCCCAGATACCAAGGTTATTTATTTGTTCTGATTACCATGTGTATCTGGGGCGGATTTACCCTCACAGCCCGCCTCAGTGCCAATTGGCACATCAGTGCTTTTGATATTACTGCACTGCGTTTTGCTTTGGCATTTTTCATTTTAATGCCCATCTTAATCTATAAAAAAGACACCGCTTTTTTATGGAGCCCCAAAGCATTTAGCCTTGCTATGATTGGCGGTTTAGGTTATTGCTTGGTGTGTTATAGCGCCTTTCATTATGTGCCAGCCGCGCATGCCGCTATTTTTTTAAATGGTTTTATCCCGCTGTGTACAGCACTTATGGCATGGCTTTTGTATAAAGCACCATTTGATAAAAGTACTTGGGCAAGTGTGCTGATTATGCTGCTTGCAATTGGCAGTATGAGTTACTTGATGTACCAAGAAACAGGGATTGCCTTTGGCTTTGGCGATTTTCTATTTTTTATCAGTGCATTGTTGTGGGGCACATTTAGTGTCTTGATCCGACAATGGAAATTGTCAGCATGGCATTCTATGGCCAGTGTTGCGATTTGGTCTGCTATCGTTTACTTACCAATTTATCTTTTATTTTTACCTAAAAATTTAAGCGAACCTGAACCGATGCATTTGCTGCTGCAAAGTATCTTCCATGGGATATTTGTGGTGATTATTGCAACGCTGACTTATGTAGAAGCGATTAAGCGTTTGGGGGCATTTAAAGCTGGAAGTATTGTCACTTTAGCGCCATTTATGGCAGCAATTTTAGCAGTGCCTTTACTTAATGAACCTTTAAGTATGGCAATTATTTGTGGTTTGTTGGGTATGGCGATTGGTGCATTACAGCCTTGGCGTTGGATTGGACGTAAAGATCCATTACAAGCCAAATTGGCACAAAAAAAGCAGTCTTAAGACTGCTTTTTTTTAGTGTTCACTTAAGGCTAAGTAGTTTAAATGCAAAGGTCTAAGTTGAGCATATAAATGTTCAAGCTCACCATCATTAAGCACAATATCATCAGCGCGTTGTTGCTTTTGCTCACGCGGCATTTGGGCTGCAATAATATTTTGAATCTGCTCAAGGCTTTGTTCATCACGCATTGATGCACGTTGAATTTGTAACTCGACACTTGCATCAATCAGTAAGGTACGCGAGGTCAATTCATGTTGCTGACTTTCAAACAGTAATGGCGACACTAACATCACATAAGGACTGCTTGCATGTTCAAGTTGCTCAACAATAGCAGCACGAATAGTAGGGTGGGTAATTTGGTTTAGGGTGTTACGTGCTTCATCATTGGCAAAAACGTATTCACGTAAAGCACGACGATTGAGTTCACCATTTTCTAGTAACACCCAATCACCAAAGCTTGCTACCAATTGTTGCAATACGGGTGAACCAACTTGAACCACTTCGCGCGCCACAACATCGGCATCTACCACGCCAATGCCTTGTTGCTCAAACCATGCACTTGCAGCCGACTTACCACTGCCAATGCCCCCTGTAAGTCCAACAATCAAGCGCATATTTAATCCTTTATCCTAAGTAAATTTTCATGATTTTATCGCCCCATAAAAAGGCAATCCAACCAGCAATGGCAATATAAGGACCAAAGGCAAATGCCTGATTTTCCTTACGTACTTTAAGTAAAATAATCCCAATAATTGCACCTACAACCGATGACAGCAGGACAACTAATGGCAGCATTAAAGGACCCATCCACGCGCCTAAAGCGGCGAGTAATTTAAAGTCACCATAGCCCATGCCTTCTTTACCTGTGACCACTTTAAATAAGTAATACACAATCCATAAGCATAAGAAACCAATCACATAACCCCAAATCGCCATGGTTGGGGTGGTATACACGGCATAACTATTGACGATTAAACCCAATGCTGCCAAAGGTAGGGTATAGCGGTCAGGCAACAGTTGTGTGTCAAAATCAATAAAGGTTAGTGCAATTAAAATATAAGTCAGCACCAAACCAAAGAGCATCTGGAGGGTGGGTCCAAGTACAGCCACCACCACTAAAGCACACGCTGCGGTGAGCAGTTCAATCAAAGGGTAGCGTATGCTAATCGGGTTTTGGCAGGTTCCGCATTTGCCACGTAACACAAGCCAACTTACAACAGGAATATTTTGATACCAACGAATGCGAGTGTGACATTTAGGACAGGTTGAAGCAGGTTGACTTAAGGTCAGCTTAGTTTCATCAATGATGGGCTGTTCAGGATGCAACAGCATTTGGCATTCATTGTGCCATTCTTGTTGCATCATTTTTGGGGTGCGATAAACCACCACATTTAAAAAACTGCCAATACATAAACTAAAAAGCCCAACCACAATATATAGCGCGGTTGGGTTATTACTTAAAAAATATAGAATGTCTTGCATTACACCACAGAACCCATTTGGAAGATCGGTAAGTACATTGCGACCACTAAACCACCGACTAACACACCTAAAATGGCCATAATCAGAGGCTCCATCATTGATGTTAAACCATCAACGGCATTATCGACTTCATTTTCATAGTGCGTGGCGACTTTATCGAGCATGGCATCTAAAGAACCTGACTCTTCACCAATGGAAACCATTTGAATTGCCATAGAAGGGAAAAGGTTGGTGGCACGCATAGAAAATTGCAGTTGCTGGCCTGTGGCGACATCGTCACGAATTTTCATTACCGCTTCTTCATATACCACATTGTTAGTGGCACCGGCAGTCGACTCTAGTGCATCAATAAGTGGAACACCGGCTGCAAAAGTAGTCGCGAGTGTACGGCTATAACGGGCAATAATTGCTTTGTACACCAAGTCACCAAAGATGGGTAGTTTAAGTGCAGTTTTATCAAGCAAGTTGCGGAATTTTTGGCTACGTTTTTTGGCTTCTAAAATCGCAGCAACAATGATAGCAACAGCAATAATTAAAATAAACCAATAGCTTTGCATCCAATTCGACATATTCACTACCATTTGGGTAAATGCCGGTAAGTCGGCACCAAATGAGCTAAATAAGTCTTGGAATACAGGTACCACTTTCACCATCAAAATAATGGTCACAATCACAGCAACAAACACTACTGTGGCTGGATATTTCATGGCCTTTTTAATTTTTTGTTTTAATAGCTCACTTTTTTCTTTATACACCGCCACGCGATCAAGCATGGTTTCTAAAGCACCCGATTGCTCACCTGATTCAACCAAAGAGCAAAATAATTTATCAAAATGTTGTGGATATTTACGTAAGGCACCAGCAAAGGTATTACCCCCTTCAACTTCGCCTTTAATACCCAAAACCACTTCACGCATAGCAGGGTTGTCTAAACCTTCAGCCACAATTTCAAAGCTTTGTACCAAGGGCACGCCGGCTTTCATCATGGTGGCCAATTGTCGGGTAAAAATGGTGATATCTAAGGTAGAGACACGTTTTTTGGTGAGCGCTTCAAGAATATTCTTTTTCTTTTCACGAATGGTTTTAATGGTCACCCCTTGCTTGCGTAGTGTGACTTTAGCTAAAGCCATATTACGCGCAGGAATTTCCCCTTTAATTTTAACCCCTTTACGATCAACACCATCGTAGATGAAAGTCGGCATCATCTGTGCTTTTTTGACAGCCATGCAAGTTATCCTTATTTTAAATACTTTGTCTATTCACTCGTTACGCGGTTAACTTCTTGTAAAGAGGTCACCCCTTGCATCACTTTTAGTAAACCTGAACGACGCAGGTTACTAAACCCCAATTGTTGTGAAAGCTTGGAGATTTCTAACGCATTGGCATCTTCCATAATCAGCTTGGAAATTTCAGGCGTGACTTTCATCACTTCATAAATCCCCACGCGACCTTTATAACCTTCACGGCAATCACCACAACCAATCGGTTGATAGATTTGAAACTCTTGTTGTAAATCTTCTTCGGTAAAGCCTAATTCAAGTAAGCTATTTTTTGGAATTTCAATCGGCGCTTTACATTGCTTACATAAACGACGTGCTAAACGCTGTGCAATCACCAAGTTAACTGATGTTGCAATATTAAAAGAGGGTACACCCATATTGCGTAAACGGGTCAGTGTTTCAGGTGCACTGTTGGTATGTAGAGTTGACATCACCATGTGACCCGTTTGTGCCGCTTTAATGGCGATCTCAGCTGTTTCTAAATCTCGAATCTCACCGACCATCACAATATCTGGATCTTGACGTAAGAATGAGCGCAGTGCTGCTGCGAAGGTTAAGCCAACTTTAGGATTGACGTTAACCTGATTAATACCTTCTAAGTTAATCTCAACAGGATCTTCGGCAGTTGAAATATTGGTGTCTTCACGGTTTAAAATATTTAAGCCGGTATATAAAGATACAGTTTTACCCGAACCGGTTGGACCTGTAATTAACAGCATGCCTTGCGGTTTAGCCAATGCATCCATAAATAAAGCTTTTTGATCAGCTTCATAGCCTAAAGCGTCAATACCCAACATAGCGCTTGATGGATCTAAAATACGTAAAACTAGTTTTTCACCAAACAGGGTAGGTAAGCAGTTAACACGAAAATCAATGGCTTTGGTTTTAGAAATTTTAAGTTTAATACGACCATCTTGCGGCACACGTTTTTCAGAAATATCCATTTGTGACATGACTTTTAGACGTGCCGACAAACGTGTCGCCAATTGTAGAGGAGGGGTGGCAACTTGACGTAACACACCATCAATACGGTAGCGCACGCGATAGGTCTTTTCATACGGTTCAAAGTGTAAATCTGATGCCCCTAAACGAATTGCATCAATTAGTAACTTATTAATATATTTAACGATCGGTGCTTCATCTTCTGTACTGGTTTCTTCTTTTTCTGGATTTGGGTCGGAGTCGGGTTGTAAATCTAAATCCAGGTCATCGTCAAAATCAAAATTGGTTTCTTCAGCAAAATGGGTATCAATGGCTTTTTCAATTTTGTCATGTTCAACAATCACCAGCTCAATGTTCTTTTTACTGTTAAAGCGAATAGCATCTAGAGCATCAATATTGGTGGGGTTACTGGTGGCTAAATACAGTAGATGACCACGTTGAAAAATTGGCAGTACCCGATATTTTAAGATAAATTTATCTTCAATCAGATCGCGAACCAAATAAGAGAAGTTATACGTACTTAAATCAAAGAGAGGTTCACCAAATTCTTGGGAGATTTTTTCGGCAATGGTGTACGCCGGTACGCTGAGATGATTGATTAAAAAAGGAACAATGTCTTGTTCATTTTTTTTAGCAGTTAAGATCGCCTGTTGCATCGCTTCAGGTGCAATAATGCCGTCATCGACAAGTCTTCGAATAAAGCCTGTAAATTTAGGTGCCCCGTGTGTAAATGACATGCCCCAATGATCCTCAATTGAAAATGTTTATAATACGTATAACGAAATTATACTTTTGTTGCATGAAAATACTATATCTGAAAATGTTGTCTTTGCCCTAAATATGGAGCAAAAATTGAACTAGTTAAAATTAAACGTCTGCTTTTTAGCTGTTGTATAGCTTTTATAGACGATTCACATCGCAAGGAAACAGATCGTATAAAATAAGTATGCTCTAAATTTTCCAATTGCGTGTAGAATATGTGCGTTTTTATGAATTGTTTTTTATAGGTCATCTATGTCGGCATCGACCATTACCCCTTGGGTTGTAGGCAACTGGAAAATGAATCCAGTGCAGGCACAAGCACAGCAATTACTGAATGAATTTAAACAATTATTGCAAAATAGTCCAATTGCACAAGAAAAATGTCATTTAGGCATTGCACCCACCATGTTGGCTTTGAGTACTGTACAAGCACAAATGGCTGATGCCGCACGTCCTGTTTACACTGTGGCGCAAGATGTATCACGTATTGCAGGGACAGGTGCTTATACTGGTGAAGTGAGTGCTGAATTACTCGCAGATCATGGCGTGGGCTATGTTTTAGTAGGCCACTCAGAGCGCCGTGAAATTTTTGCCGATCAACGTGATCAGCTAAATGCCAAAGTGCAAAATGCCCTCAATGCAGGTTTAACTGTAATTTACTGTGTGGGTGAAAGTTTAGCGCAACGTGAAGCCGGACAAGCTGAAGTTGTCGTTTTGCAACAAATTTGTGATATTGCTGCTGTAGTCACAGGCGATGCGTGGGGCAAGATTGTGATTGCCTATGAGCCAATTTGGGCGATTGGTACAGGTAAAACTGCATCTCCTGAAGATGCTCAAGCCATGCATGCCAAAATTCGTGAAGGCTTAAAGCAATTGACCCCACATGGCGCCAATATGGCCATTTTATACGGTGGTAGTGTAAAAGCTGAAAATGCAGTAGAGTTAGCAGCCTGCCCAGATATTAATGGTGCTTTGGTGGGTGGTGCATCACTAAATGCTGATTCCTTCCATCAAATTGCCTTGGCATTTGCCAATACAAAATAATTAGGAGTACAGCATGCAAACTTTTGTGCTGGTCGTACATATTATCTTAGCCTTGTTAATGATCGTATTAATTTTAGTTCAGCATGGTAAGGGTGCAGATGCAGGTGCCTCGTTTGGTGGTGGCGGTGCAGCGACAGTATTTGGTGCTTCAGGTTCAGGTAATTTTTTAAGTCGTTTAACTGGGATTTTAACTGCGTTATTCTTTATCACCAGTTTAACGTTGGCAATTTTTGCCAAAAATCAATCTAATGACGCCTATAGCCTCAAATCTGTGTCAACAACGCAAAGCGTACCGGCAACATCGCCTGAAACTTCGCCAGTTGAGCCTAAAAGCGCAGAATAAAGCAAAATAGGACTTCCCTTTTACCAAAGAAGCCCTTAGAATGCGACCTGCTGCGGTGGTGGTGGAATTGGTAGACACGCTACCTTGAGGTGGTAGTGCTTTCGGGCGTGGGGGTTCAAGTCCCCC
>NZ_CANQLZ010000029.1 GCF_947624825.1 uncultured Acinetobacter sp. | reverse complement strand
ATGGAGGGCGATTATAGATAGTTTTCAAAGTTAAACAAGCCCTAAAACAAAAAAAGATAACTAAAAGTGATTAATTGTGTGCTTTTTAATCCAAATTATTATTTTTTGCTATATCTACTCTTTATAAATTCTTTTCCATAGCTCATTAAATAAAAAGCCACAATATAAAATTGTGGCTTTTATTAGGCATTAAATTTTAAAACTTCATGCTTAAACGTGCCCAATAATTGCGTCCAATATTATTAAATTGCTCTGTACCTGCTAAACCAATACCTGCATTACCCAATTTGTTTAAATGCTCGGCATACGTTTTATTCAGCACATTATCAATCCCAACCGATAGATCAACATCTTGGGCTAACTTATAGGTTCCATTTAAAGACAGCGTACCAAAACCTGCACTTTGTTTTAAATCATAGCCAACAATATTACCTTCGCGTTCACTAATACGGCTTTGCCCATCAACTACACGCCATAATAAGCCAAGGTTATAGTTGTCTTGCACGTAACGTAAGTTGATACGTCCCTCTAATGGAGAGATTTGTGGCAATGGCGTGTTATCGGTGGTGTTTTCACCCCATGCATACATAACACTCATATCAGCTTGGATTGCGTCGCTAAATTGATAACCTACACCAGCTTCTGCACCTGCAATCGTGGCATCTACATTACGGCTATGCGCTTCTAAAGCGCCCATCATGCCGGTAGGTTGATAATTGGTTAAAATATAATCTTGTACTAAACCTGCATAAGCAGACACCCAAGAATTCCATGCACCATGATGATGTTGATAGCCTAAATCAAGCTGTAGGGTTTTTTCGGTATCTATATGATTAAAGGTATTACTGTAGCCATTGCCTGATTTTGGACTAAACAGCTCCCAATAATCTGGCATACGCTCTACATAACCTAAACCAATGTAAGTTTTACCATCTTCATGTTCAGGATGAATATTCTCAAAACGGATAAAAGCACTCGGTAAGGTTTTATTGAGTTCACGGTTTAAACCTAAAGCTGTGCTGCTACGTAAATCCTCAACTTTGACTTGATCCACACGCATACCTGTGACTAAGCGGTTATCTTGACCTAAATCATAGCCGAGCTCAGTAAAAATACCGTAAGACTGAAATTGCATGTCAATTTCACGCGCTACATCTTTGTAACTGTCATGCATGCCGCGACGAATGCTGTGCTCGTTATTTTGCGTATCTAGACCACTGATTAAATTTATTTTTTCCCATTCACTGCTCACAGCAACGCGTGCATTTAAAGTTTTACGTGCCACATTGGTCGCCATAGGATGCATCATGCCACCTGCAGGATTAAACTCACGTAAGCTAAAGTTATCCATCACATGATCATTAAAGTTATAATTCACTTGTGCTTCAATTTTTTTAATCACACTAGTGACATTTTTCTGCTCAACACGTAAGCCTAAACTTTCACGGGCAAATTTTGAACCGTCCATGGCACGTCCTGCATAGACTGCTTCGCCGTCTGCTTTACCTGCACTCAGTTCAAGCCAAGTATCTGCATTTGGTGTCCAACCCAAAGCGATATCTGCATTCCAACGCTCCCAATCTGAAGGCACAGTACTACCATCACCATCTTGATAACTATCAGATACCGAACGATTAGTATTTAAACGAAGATACTTCTGCTCATCGCCCAATGCAGCTTCGATATTCTGATCCAAGCGTCCATAAGAACCTAGCACTACGCTAGCTTGACCACGATAATTTTTCTCATCATTGAATTGCTCAGGACGACGTTCAAAGATAACAGTCGCTGCCGAACCAGTATTGGCATATTGCACCGTTTGCGGGCCTTTAATGACCGAAATTTGGTCATAACTTTCAGGCGAAATATATGAGGTTGGTGAATCCATACGACTTGGACAAGCACCTAAATTTTCTGTGCCATCAGTTAAAATTTTAATACGTGAGCCAAACATGCCACGGAACGTGACATCACCATTGGTGCCTGCACCGCTATTCACGGCGCTAAATCCAACAATACTTTGTAAGTAATCTGCACCGTCTGTGGCAGGAATGGGCTGAATCGGTTGCTTGGGATCAGCACGTACAATTAACCCATTGGCATCATTGCCTTGTTGGGCTGTAGCTACAATCGCGGTTAAAGAATGAGTTGATGTTTCAACTGCTAAGCTTGTAGATGAATAGGCGATCGCCATCGCAGCCACTAAAGGCTGTAGTAAAAATTGACCTGAGCGCATCAGAAATCTCACTTAAAACATAAATACGAGGGGGCTAGAGCCAATCAAGACCCTAAAACAAACAATCGAAATTTATGCAAAAAGTGGTGGGGCTCGCCCTTGTGGCAATAAAAATAGTCGTTGCAGTACAAACCAAACATAAGCGGCTTGATTTTGCCATGCATAAAAACGTACTAAGACCCGATCAAGCACTTCTTTAATGCTTAAATCAGGCGGCAAAACTAAGTTACTGTAAACAGTACAATACTGACACTGATGATTGGAATCGTGATGATGTGTATGGTCGGCAGCATGCTCAGCTATATGTGCATGAGCGTGATGACTATGAGAGTTGGTTAATAATGCTTGGGTGATGGTCTCACACACCGGCGCAACCTGATATTGCATCGGCAGTAGAGGCTGTAAAAAAACAGCGATTTGTAAGGCCACCGCGACTAACGCCAGTAGCAACCCGCTTCGCATCACCAAGAACAAAAAACCCATACATGGAGTATGGGCTTGAGTATAACAAATATACTAAACAACAAAACAGTTTTTAAACTTAGCGTTGCACTTTTTGGCGTTGACGCACCACTTTTTCCACTTTTTCACGCGCACGTTGACGCTTTAATGGAGACAAATAATCGACAAACAGTTTGCCATTTAAGTGATCCATTTCATGCTGAATACAAACTGCGAGAAGTTCATCTGCTTCCATCTCAAACGCTTGTCCTTCAAGATTAAGTGCTTCGATCTTTACGCGTGACGGACGCTCAACTTTATCGTATATTTGAGGCACAGATAAACAGCCCTCTTCATACGGTTGGGTTTGTTCAGTCAGTGGGGTAATCTTTGGATTAATGAACACCAACGGTTGATCTTTGGTTTCAGATAAATCCATGACGATCAATTGGATATGATGATCAACTTGCGTTGCAGCTAAGCCAATACCAGGTGCTGCATACATCGTTTCAAACATATCTGCGGCAAGCTGACGAATTTCATCAGTAACTTCTTCGACAGGTTTGGCAATGGTACGAAGACGGGGATCCGGGAAACTTAAAATAGGTAATAAGGCCATACTGCGTCCTCAACTGTGCCATTGAACTAAAAAAACCAATGAAGGAATGCTTCATCAGAAAATTGTGTGTAAGATCGTTATTATAACGCAACTACATACATAATTTTAGGAATTATGATAATGAAAAAAGTTTTGACAGACACAGCTATTTTTCGTGTCTTGGGGTTTAAACAGCATGTATTGGCTGTTGCGGTGTGTGCGAGTTTGGGGCTAGGTATGATCGCAACCGCTGAGGCGGCACCTGCACGCAATGTCAATCCACCTGTGTTAAAAGCCGATGCACCAAACGTTTATGTGGTCAAAAAAGGCGATACCCTGTGGGATATTTCAAAGCGCTTTTTAAAGAATCCACTGCGCTGGCGTGAAATTTGGGCAAGCAATAAACATGTTAAAAATCCACATTGGATTTTCCCAGGTGACCGTTTATTGATGTGTGACTATCAAGGTCGTCCAATTTTAGGTAAAGACGAAGGTGATGGTTGTGCCGGAATTATTAGTCGTTACTTAGGTGACCAAAAATTACAACCTCAGGTGCGCCTTGAATCATTAAATAATGCCATTCCTGTGATTGCACTCGATGATATTAAAAACTTCCTTGAGCGCTCACATATCATTGCACCGAATGCTTTAGATGCGACCCCTTATATTGTAGGTGCAGCAGATCAACGTGTATTGGCGGCTAAAGGACAAACGGTTTATGCACGCGGTGTAGGTTTAGAGGCCGGTCAGCGTTATGCCATTTACCGTGAAGGCGAACCGTACACAGCAACGGATGCCAAAGGGCGTAAATACCCTGTTGCATTAGAACTCACCCAAGTGGCTACTGCAATTGCCAGCAAAAATAGTGATAACGACGTTACAACACTAGAAATTACCGACACCTTTAGCTATGAAGTTCGTCGTGGTGATCGTGTTTTACCAATTTATGACCCAATGCTGCCAACATTGTTCTACCCAGTAGAAACTGATAATGTGGTCAAAGATGGTAAAGTTATTCGTGTACAAGGTTCAATCGGCACAGCCGCACTGGGTAGTGTTGTTACTTTAGATCGTGGTAGCCAACACGGCGTACAAAGTGGTCATGTATTTAGCATTTCACAACAAGGTGAAGTGGTGACTGATCCAAAAACCAAAGAACGTATTCAATTGCCGGGTCAGCGTATTGGTCAACTGATGGTGTTTAAAACCTTTGATCAATTTAGCTATGCTTATGTATTAAGTAGTGAATTACCAATTAAAGTTGGTGCAAACTTAGTTACCCCAAGCGATGATGAATAAACGATAAAAACAACGAGGTGAGGTATGTTGCAACAACTCTCACAATCGCAACGCGATTTCATTTGCTTGTGGTATTTAGTGCAACATTCTTTGTCGAGTTTTTATAAGCTGCTTGACTATTATGGCTCAGTCCCCAGTGCTATTGCGGCACGGCATGATTGGGCCATTTTAAATTTACACAGCAGTCATCTCAAACGTGTTCAAGAATTTGAGCAACCACTACAGCAAGCTCATTTTGAAAAACTCCTGCACAGCATACAAACTCACAGCGATTTTATCGTCACCTTTCAAGACGATGCTTATCCACAGCAACTTTTAAACTATGTGGATAAACCACCCCTCATTTTCGGACAAGGTCAGTTCAATATATTAAACGAAGCGCAAATTGCCATTGTAGGGAGTCGTAAACCAAGCCCACATGGACGCCAAGTGGCTTATGATTTTGCTTACTATTTAAGTGAACAAGGTTTTTATATTAATAGCGGTTTAGCTTTAGGTATTGATGAAGCGGCTCACTTAGGTGGTTTACAGCATGGGCGTACTTTGGCGGTAATGGCAACGGGTTTAGATCAAACTTATTCACGCCAACATCAAAACTTAAGAACAAAGATTGCTGCCCAAGATGGCACGGTCATCACTGAATTTTTACCGTTTACACCACCCTTACAGCACAATTTCCCAAGACGTAATCGGATCGTCAGTGGTTTGAGTTTAGGGGTATTAATCGCAGAAGCCACTTTAAAAAGCGGTTCTTTAATTACTGCCAAAATTGCGGCCGAGCAAGGTAAAAGTATCTTTGCAATTCCGGGGCACATTTACAGTGAGCATCATCAAGGTTGCCACCAACTCATTCGCGAAGGTGCAATTTTAGTCGATCACCCTGAACAAATCGTTGAGGATTTGGCCTTAGCCACCCAATGGCAGCATCAGCGATTACACCCTCAAAATACAGCCACACCAGCAATAAAACTTGCACCTGAACCCAAAGTTCCTGCACATTTACAAGCACTCTACACAGCACTTGATTGGCAAGGTCAAAGCCTTGATCAACTTTGTGCAGGTTTAAATCTAGATGCAGCGGATTTAACCGCAAAACTTATGGAACTTGAATTGTTTGGTTTAGCAATGCAACAGTCAGGTCTTTACTTGCGTTGTGGTTCGGCGCAATAAAGTCCACAATAGTCTTTTCACATATCACACGGGAAAAGATAAAAATGTCGATGATTACTACCTCTGTAACCGAAGCCGCAGAATGTCTTAAACAAGGTCAAGTTCTGGCTTATCCTACAGAGGCCGTTTGGGGTTTAGGCTGTGACCCGTATAACCAAGAGGCATTTTTAGAAATTTTGCGCTTAAAGCAACGCCCGATTGAAAAAGGCGTGATCTTACTTGCCGCTCACTTAAGTCAAGTAGAACCTTTACTTGCCAATTTAGATCCAAACATCCGCGCTCAAGTAGAATACTCTTGGCGTAATCAAACTGCTGGTGAACGCGCCACGACATGGTTGCTGCCGGCAACCGACGAAATTCCAACTTGGATTAAAGGCAATCATCCCAAAGTGGCAGTACGTGTCACCAATCATCCACTGTGCATGGCGCTATGTTCTGCCTTTGATCGTTTTATTGTATCAACCAGTGCCAATCCTGCTGGATTAGAGCCTGCACGTTCTTTACAAGATGCTATGCAATATTTTCATCAAGATTTAAATTATCTGAATGGTGATTTAGGTTTAAGTTGTGAACCAAGTCGCATTTTAGATGCTGAAACAGGCAAAGTAATTCGCGCCTAAATCCTTAAATTTTAGGCAAAAAAAAGCTCAGCCATATAGGGACGGCTGAGCATAAAAAGGATGTGTAAATCACATCCAGAGGGTCTACAAATCTGGCGCAACTTAAAGATCGTTAAGAATATCTTAAGTATCTGCGATGACGGTATTATGTGTTAATCATGTTATTTAAACAAATATAATATTAAACTCAATTTAGACTAAAAATATATTAGATAAGTAATTTTTTACCAACATGTTCAATTTATCTGACTATTTTTTATTTATTTTTAAAAAACTCAGATGATTTTTAAAGCATCAATCTTTGCTGATTTTTTGTAGTATAAGTGAAAAAAATAAAATAAATAAATATTTTTTGTTTATTTTTTAATCTAATTATTTTTTCTGTGCTAACAATACAGCCAACAAAATCACGATTCCACCAACAGTATGGTAAATGCTCCATCGTTCATTCAACCAAAAATAGGCAATTAAGGCTGTAAAGATCGGCATTAAGTTCATAAAAATACTGGTCTGATTGGGACCGAGTTGTTGTACCGCTTTCATCCACAGCAAAGGCGCCAATAACGAGGGAAAAATTCCGGCATACGCGACACTCAGCATATTGTCTTGAGTAAGAGAATCTAAACCCAAATAAACCACAATAGGCACATGATAGAGCAACGCAAAACATACTTGCACGTATAGCATCAGCATTAAAGGCAATGCCAACTGCCATTTTTTTAAAAATACCCCATAAAAAGCATAAAAGAAAACGGCCAACAGCATCAGCAAGTCACCGCTATGCTGACCTAAATTTAAGACTGCACTTAACTGACCTTGACCAATGACATACAGTAATCCCAAAAATGAGAAAACACTGCCAATCACTGCATAGCGATTAGGAAATTCTTTTAAAATTAAAATGCCAACAAAAATAGTAAAAATTGGAATAAAAGCATTAATTAAACCCATGTTGGTGGCGGTCGTATAATGTGCTGCGCTATAAGCCAAGCCTTGGTACAACAACATGCCAAAAGCACTTAAAATTGCCAACTTCAAGCTATGTTGTTGAATCAATTGTCGCTGCTGCCAAGTTTTGTGCAGCATAAACGGCGTTAATAACAGCCATGCCAATAACCAACGATAAAAACTAATACTCATTGGCTCAATAAAATCCGTGACATAACGCGTGACTACAATATTTAACGACCAAATCACAACAGCTGTAATTGGTAATAAAATTGCCCACCATGCCATACGCTGCTGTGTCATATTGTGATCCTTTACTGTTATTTTTTCAGCTGTATGCTGTTTTTATATGATTAATTTTAACTGTGCTCGCCTTTGCTTTAAAAGCATACATATCGTATTGGCTTTTTGTACATATAGGCGTAAGACAAGAATTTTTACTTGCCGCTGAGCAATTTTATCGCTACAACATGATTTGGTTAAAACAAAATAAGGATCGTTTATGACAAACAGTGTATATGATATTGCCGTGCAAACCATTGATGGCACGCAGACAACATTAAACCAATATCAAGGCAAAGTTTTATTGATTGTCAATGTGGCTTCAAAATGCGGTTTAACTCCACAATATGAAGGTTTACAGCAACTTTATCAAAACAAAAAAGCCGAAGGTTTAGAAATTCTGGGGTTTCCTGCCAATGATTTCTTGGCACAAGAGCCGGGCAGCAATGAAGAAATTCAACAATTTTGTAGCATTAACTATCAAATTGATTTTCCATTATTTGCCAAGATTACTGTGGTAGGTCAAGACAAACATCCGCTTTATCAAGCCCTCACGCAAGCCATTCCTGAACGTATTGGTGAAGGCCCATGGGTAAAAGATTTAACAGATTATGGTTTAACGCCAAACCTACCGCCTGAAGTGCTATGGAACTTTGAAAAATTCCTGATTGGTAAAAACGGTGAAATTGTCGCGCGTTTTGCACCAGACATCACAGCCGATGATGAACGCATTGTCAGTGCAATTGAAGCTGAGCTTGCCAAATAAGCCATGCAATTGTGTCTAGTTTTAGGGCTAGACACATTTTCCCCCTTAATCATCCTCATAATCTCTAGGTAATTTTTTCATTACTTCTGCTTAATTTTTATATTTAAAAAAATAATTTATTCTCTATTTATCAAAATCTTATTGTTTATTTAAGCCTATCCTAAGTCATACAGATAGGTGCTAAAAATGAAATTATTAAAAGCCATGGTGTTTTCAATCTCTAACGTATTAGTAGCAACTTCTGCTTTTGCTGTGTCATCTGAGCATAAGCATCAAGCCACACAACAAAATAAAGCACCGACATAAACTGAACCCCCATAAAGCCCCTGCCAAATTTGAGCAGCATAAGCCAAACATGCCTAAACAACATCTGGTTAACAAAGCTGAACAACCAAAACGCGATTGGAAGTCAGGCAGCAAAGTTCCTACACAATTTCAGGCCAAGCACTATAAAATTGATCACAAACAATCTAAGAAACTCGCTCCACCTAAAGCCAATCAAACATGGATTAAGGTCAATGGTGATTATGTGCTGATGGACAGCAAAAACCATAAGGTCATTAAATTCATACGCTAAGATCTTCACCTAGATTTTAAACAGCGTAGTAACGCTGTTTTTTATTTTTGTTGTGTATTTATAAAAAATTCCTTATTTGGTCATGATTATGTCGTATCTTATGATTATGATTAGATATTTTGGTGTTTTTAAGCATGACAAAGGTTTTACAGCGCGTGACTACGCCGATGATGTTATTGGGTCTAAGCGTGATGCTGTTTGGATGTGGTCAAACGCCTGCACCTGAGGCAACTGCGCAACCTGAGCCACAAATGGCTGAAAGTGCATCTGAAGATCTTCAAGCTGAATTAAAATCAGGCAGCATGTTTTCAATTGTACGTGATGTTGCAGATGTACAACTTAAGGCCGGCAACTATATTGAAGAACTACAGCAAACCCAAACTGAGTTACAAGATGCAGTTGATTTAAAAGATGCGCAAAAACTTGAACAAGCAGCTTCTAGTTTACAAACTCAACTGACTGGCTTTAATCAGGCACTGGTGAGCTTAGATTTAAAAAGTCAGGAAATTGACGACATTCGTAGCAATATTATTGCAGCCAACGAAAAAGTACTGAACTCTGATTTCTTAAACGGAAAATTAGACTTTGCCAATGTGGACTTTAAACAAATTGAAGCCCAAATGGGCAATGTACAAGGTGAAATGCTTAAACTTGCAGCCCTGTTAATTCCTCAGGAAAAGTCTGAGTCTTAAAACGCCTAGTGAAGTCTAAATAGTTTAGGCTTCACGACTTTATTACAGCATCACATCAGATACATAACATACGCTATGTTGAAAGCTTGCTAGCATATATAAAAATTAAAACAGCAAGGAATAAGCATATGCATCAGGCCATTTACTCTATTGTTCCCATTAAATTCCGCTTAGATTTAAAAGATCCTTTTATTTTTGCAGCACATCATCTAGATCATTTTCCTAAAGGCAATGCCGAGCTTGGTCCTCAGCATCCTGCTGTAAATCAAGAATATAGTATGTATTATGGCGAAACTGTGCCCGGTTTTCCGCAACATCCACATACCGGCTTTGAAACTATTACCTTAGTTGAACAAGGTGTAGTTGACCATTTTGACTCGCTGGGTAATGCCGGTCGCTATGCTGCAGGTGATGTACAATGGCTGAGTACAGGCAATGGTGTTGAACACTGTGAAATGTTTCCACTGATTCACCAAAATCGAGCCAATCCCTTAGAACTTTTTCAAATTTGGTTTAATTCATCTTCTGAACAAAAACAGCAAGACCCTGATTATAAAATGCTGTGGCGCGAAGATATTCCGCATGTCTATTTAAAGGATGCCCAAGGTAATATTGCTGATATTCGTGTGGTAGCAGGTCAATTTAATCAAACGTTTGCTTTAGCTTGTCCAGCGCATTCGTGGGCAGCAGCAACTAAAAACCATGTCAATATTTTCCTGATTACATTGCCCGCTCATACACAAGTGACCTTGCCTGCAACAACCGCAACGTCAACACGTTTTGCTTACTTTTATCAAGGCTCAGAATTAAAGCTGTTTGATCACAGCCTACAATCTCGACATCTTGTAGAGCTGCAACCGGATGTCGAAGTCAGCCTAACTGCAGGTGATCAAGAAGCACGTATTTTATGGTTAGAAGGTGAACCCATTACTGAGCCTGTAGCGATGCATGGTCCATTTGTCATGAATACTCAGCAAGAGTTAGATGAGGCTTTTCGACGCTATCGCGCCACTCAGTTTGGTAAGTGGCCATGGTCCAGTTCTGCCCCCACCTTTCAGCGTGAACAACCCCGTTTTTCAACCTATAACGGCGGTGAACGTCAAGAATTCCCAGAAGGATCTTAGTTGCTTAATGCGGTATGCAGGCATATGCTCAATTGTGTTAGCGCTTAGATGATTGAAATATGCAACTTATTTTATTATGTGGGGTACAGGCCTCGGGTAAATCTACCTTTTATCAGCAGTATTTTTACCACACGCATTTACGCTTAAATTTAGATATGCTGAAAACTCGGCATCGTGAAAATATGATTTTCGAAGCGTGTTTAGCCTCAAAAACCAAAATGGTGATTGATAATACCAACCCTGATGTTGCAGCACGTCGTCGTTATATTCAACGCGCCCATGATGCAGGCTTTGAGGTGATTGCCTATTATTTTGAAACTGATTTAAACAGCGCTCTAAAGCGTAATCGGCAACGTATAGGCAAAGCCAATATTCCTGAAGTCGGTGTACGAGCAACCTATAAAAAACTAGAAATTCCTCAATTAGCTGAGGGTTTTAGCGAAATTTTTCAGGTTAAAATTATAGATGCACAGCAATTTTCAATTCAGCTATTAGATGCAGTTTGATGCCATTGTTGAAAAGCTGCTTGCATTTTAGCTTCTGTAACAGCATCTACTTGCTGGGCTTTTAATTGACTAAAATTAGCTTGATAAACCTGTTGGCTCAATTGTTTTGCAAGCTGTTCAAGCGCAGCTCTACCCTGTTCTTGGTAAGCTAAAATTTGTTGATCAGTTAACTGCAAATGCCAACAGTGCATGGCATCACCTGTATCTATGGCAAAGCCCAAATAGTAATTGTCTTGTTGTTGGTAAAGCTCCCAAAAATGGGCTTGTTGTTGGATGAGTTGCATTTTTATATTGTGCTTAAACGACTAAAATTATTTTATAGCATAAAAAAACCACCCTTTCGGGTAGTTTTTTAAATCTCAAGCCTGCAATTAAGCGCGGTTTTTAAAATTGAATAGATTGTTTAGAACATGTCCCTTCTACTGCTAAACTATATTTTTCAATAGCCTGTTTCCCTTCAACTTCATCAACTAATTTTATATTTGCACCACCAACTAATACACCAGGCTTAATGTATTGCTGCACATAATATTTTTTTCCACTTTCTGTAGTGATATTAAGATGATTAGGAGAAAATTCCGATTCAGTAGAGACAATATGTTTTTTTCCTGCTTCTACTTCTTTGTAAAAATATACTCCGCGTGCAGTTTCACCTAGACATTCACCATTTAACCAAACATCTTTTTTAAGAGCTGAACCTAAAATGCTATTAGAACGGTAAACATAGATTGCCGCTTGCCCTGCTTGTATATTTTGTTGTTTTTGTAATCCTTTTGGATCTACCTTAGGAACAGATGCGCAACCAATAAAACCTAATGATAATAATATCGCTAAAACAAGTTTATTTAACATTTCCAACCTTTCTCATTTATTATTAAACACATAAAATATTTATTTATGAATTATTATTAAATATTGCCTATAAAAAAACCACCCTTTCGGGTGGTTTTTTAAATCTCAAACCTGCAATTAAGCGCGGTTTTTGATTTTGCGGATTGTGTCTAACTGAGCAGCAGTTTCTGCAAGAGCAGCTAATGCAGCAGCAGTGTCCAAATCGCTCTTTTGATTTGCAAGCAAGTTTTCAGCATTTTTACGTGCTTCAACAATTGCCGCTTCATCTAAGTTTTCTGCACGGACTGCAGTATCTGCAAGTACCGTAACAACATGCGGTTGAACTTCTAGAACACCACCAGATACATAGATTAACTCTTCTGTACCGTTTTCAAGCACAACACGGATCGCGCCAGGCTTGAGTAAAGTTACTAATGGTGTATGACCAGGCATAATACCCAATTCACCGCCAGCACCTTTTGCGATAATCATGCTGATCGTGCCTGAGTACAAAGACTCTTTAACACTTACAACATCACATTGCATAGTCGCCATGAGAATCTCCTAAATTAGGGAACTAATTAAAGTTTCTCAGCTTTAGCAAGTACTTCGTCAATACCACCAACCATGTAGAACGCTTGTTCTGGGATGTGATCGTATTCACCAGCTAAAAGACCTTTAAAGCCACGAATCGTTTCTTTAAGCGGTACAAGTTTACCAGGAGCACCAGTAAACACTTCAGCTACGTGGAACGGTTGAGAGAAGAAACGTTGGATCTTACGTGCGCGATACACGATAAGTTTGTCTTCTTCTGCCAATTCGTCCATACCAAGAATTGCGATAATGTCTTTCAATTCTTTGTAACGTTGAAGAACGTTTTGAACTGAACGAGCAATTTCGTAATGCTCAGCACCAACTACTAGTGGATCTAGCTGACGTGAAGTTGAGTCAAGTGGATCGATCGCTGGGTAAATACCACTCGACGCGATGTCACGGCTCAATACAACAGTTGCGTCTAAGTGAGCAAACGTTGTAGCAGGCGATGGATCTGTTAAGTCATCGGCAGGTACGTATACCGCTTGGATTGACGTAATAGAACCAGACTTAGTCGATGTAATACGTTCTTGAAGAACACCCATCTCTTCTGCAAGTGTAGGCTGGTAACCTACTGCAGATGGCATACGACCTAGAAGTGCTGATACTTCAGTACCCGCTAGTGTATAACGATAGATGTTATCTACGAACAATAGTACGTCACGGCCTTTACCGTTTTCGTCTTTCTCGTCACGGAAATATTCAGCCATAGTAAGACCAGTCAACGCTACGCGTAAACGGTTACCTGGTGGCTCGTTCATCTGACCGTAGACCATTGCTACTTTGTCTAGAACGTTAGAATCTTTCATTTCGTGATAGAAGTCATTACCTTCACGAGTACGCTCACCAACACCAGCAAACACAGATAAACCTGAGTGAGCTTTCGCGATGTTGTTGATCAACTCCATCATGTTTACAGTTTTACCAACACCGGCACCACCAAACAGACCAACTTTACCACCTTTAGCGAACGGGCAAAGTAAGTCAATTACTTTAATACCAGTTTCTAAAAGGTCAGTAGAAGCAGCTTGTTCAGCATAAGAAGGCGCTTGACGGTGAATTGGTAAACGCGCTTCAGTTGCAACAGGACCAGCTTCGTCGATTGGGCGACCAAGAACGTCCATGATACGACCAAGAGTCGCTGTACCAACTGGTACAGAGATTGGCGCGCCAGTGTTAGTTACGTTCAAACCACGCTTAAGGCCTTCAGTAGAACCCATTGCAATAGTACGAACTACGCCATCACCAAGTTGTTGCTGAACTTCTAATGTAGTTTCAGTACCGTCAACTTGGAGAGCGTCATAGATCTTAGGAACGCTGTTGCGTTCAAACTCGACGTCGATAACCGCGCCGATGATCTGAATGATACGACCGCCACTCATTGCTGTCTCCTCAATTCAAAATAATGTTAAACGGCAGCGGCACCACCAACGATCTCAGAAATTTCCTGAGTAATCGCGGCTTGACGCAGCTTGTTATAAATAAGTTGTAGGCTCTTAATGATGTCGCCTGCGTTGTCAGTTGCAGCTTTCATAGCAACCATACGTGCAGACTGCTCACATGCGATGTTTTCAATCACACCTTGATATACCACAGACTCAATGTAACGAACCAATAAGCCATTTAAAAGCTCTTCAGCTTGTGGCTCATAGATATAATCCCAACCATATTGACGGTTCAGATTCTCGTTCTCTTCAGCCGCAGCTAAAGGAACAAGTTGTTCGATTTTTTGATTTTGAGTCATGGCATTGACAAAGCCGTTTGACACTAGATAAATACGATCTAACTCGCCTTTATCATAAGCATCTAACATCACCTGTACAGAACCAGATAACTGTTCAAGACTTGGTGCATCACCGACATTTGTCGTCGCGCCAAGTACTTTACCGCCGTAGTTTTTAAAAAACGAAACCGCTTTTTGACCAATTAAAGCAAATTGAACTTCAATTGACTGCTCTTTTTGCTGTTGAACGTGTTTTACCACTTTCTTGAACAAGTTAATGTTCAAACCACCAGCAAGGCCACGATCTGAAGACACAATGATATAGCCAACGCGCTTTACAGGACGTTCAACCATATAACGGTGTTTGTATTCAGGATTCGCTTGAACCAAATGAGCAATTACACGGTGCATATTTTCGGCATACGGACGGCCTTGAGCCATGCGCTCTTGCGCACGACGCATCTTAGAAGCTGCTACCATCTGCATCGCGCGAGTAATTTTCTGCGTGCTTTTGATACTAGCTACTTTGGCGCGAATTTCTTTTAAATTTGCCATACGCTTAACCTAGTATTCGAAGGCCCTTGCGAGCCCTCGAAGGTTGATTCCGTGAACCAAACCCAGACTAAATGAGCTGTTGCTCAATTAGTAAGTTTGAGTCGCTTTGAACTTTTCAATACCAGCTTTGAATTCAGCTTCGATTTCTTTATCCCAAGCACCAGTCTGGTCAATTTTTTGCATTAACGCAGCATGTTCAGAACGGAAGTAAGAAATTAATGCAGCATCAAAGTCTACGATTTTCTTCACTTCAACGTCAGTCATGTAACCTTCGTTAGATGCATAAATTGAAACAGCTTGGTCAGCGATTGAATATGGAGCATATTGTTTTTGCTTCATTAATTCAGTAACACGTTGACCATGTTCAAGTTGCTTACGCGTTGCTTCGTCAAGATCAGAAGCAAACTGAGCAAAAGCTGCAAGTTCACGGTATTGCGCTAAAGCGGTACGGATACCACCAGACAATTTTTTGATAACTTTAGTCTGCGCTGAACCACCAACACGAGATACAGAGATACCCGCGTTCACAGCAGGACGGATACCTGCGTTGAATAATGATGTTTCAAGGAAGATCTGACCGTCAGTGATCGAAATTACGTTCGTTGGTACGAATGCAGATACGTCACCCGCTTGAGTTTCAATGATTGGTAAAGCAGTTAATGAACCAGTTTGGCCCTTAACTTCACCATTCGTGAACTTCTCAACGTAGTCAGCTGAAACGCGCGAAGCACGCTCAAGAAGACGTGAGTGAAGATAGAATACGTCACCTGGATACGCTTCACGACCTGGTGGACGACGTAATAACAATGAAATTTGACGGTAAGCAACTGCTTGCTTAGACAAATCATCATAGATAATTAACGCATCTTCACCGCGATCACGGAAGTATTCACCCATTGTACAGCCAGAGTACGGAGCAAGGAAAAGCATTGCTGCTGGATCCGCTGCCGCTGCTGCTACAACAGTTGTATACGCCATAGCGCCAGTTTCTTCTAGCTTGCGTACTACGTTTGCGATAGTCGATTGTTTTTGACCAATTGCTACGTATACACATTTAATGCCAGAATTTTTCTGAGCGATAATCGCATCGATCGCCATTGCTGTTTTACCAGTTTGACGGTCACCAATGATCAACTCACGCTGACCACGGCCGACTGGAATCATTGTATCTACTGATTTATAACCAGTTTGTACAGGTTCATCCACTGATTGACGCCAAATTACGCCTGGTGCTACTTTTTCAACAGCATCAGTTAATTTAGCATCGATCGGGCCTTTACCATCAATCGGGTTACCAAGAGCATCTACTACACGGCCTAAAAGTTCTGGACCAACCGGAACTTCTAATACACGACCTGTGCAACGCGCTTTTTGGCCTTCTTGAAGGCTTAAGTAGTTACCTAAAACAACGACGCCCACTGAATCCTGTTCTAGGTTCAGTGCCATACCATAAAGGCCGCCGTCGAATTCGATCATTTCACCGTACATTGCGTCAGCAAGACCGTGAATGCGCACAATACCGTCAGATACCATAACAATGGTACCTTCGTTTTTAGCGGTTGCGCTGGTGTCCAGATCGCCGATACGCTGTTTAATGAGCGCACTGATCTCGGATGGATTCAGTTGTTGCATTGCGCTATACCTCAATCTTTTTAAAGTTCAGTCTTCGAGCAATTACGCAAGAAGACGAGTACGCATTTTTTCAAGCTTATTAAGCGCAGAATCATCTATCACTTGGTCGCCTGCACGAATAACCACACCCGCAATCAATGCCGGGTTAACTTCTACAGAAACATTTACTGCTGCTTGGAATTTCTTCTCTAAGGCGTGTGCAAGTAATTGTTCTTGTACAGAAGTTAATGGGAATGCCGATTCAATTACGACATCCACAACATTGTTATTCTGTGATTTAAGCTGTTCATATTCTGCTTGAATTTCAGGTAAAAGACTCAAACGACCATTTTCAGCAAGCAATGTCAAAAAGTTTGACACTGCTGCGGTTTGGTCTTCACCTAAAACTTTAGCAAAAAGACTCACCTGCTCAGCAGGATTAAGCTCAGGGCGATTTAGATAAGCTGAAAATGCTTCGTCTTGCACCGCAGCACTGAGCAAAGTAAGCGCATTTGACCAAGAGTCAGCTGCGTTTTGCTCAGAAGCGTAAGCAAATGCTGCTTTTGCGTAAGGGCGTGCTAACGTCAAGAGTTCAGCCATAATCCGCCTCTCTTAAAGTTTAGCAGCCAGCTGAGTCAGCATGGCATTGTGAGCTTCTGCATCAACTTGCTGGCTAAGAATTTTCTCAGCACCAGCTACTGCAAGAGCAGCCACTTGTTGACGTAATTGTTCGCGAGCTGCGTTGATTTCAGTATCAACAGCTTCTTTAGCCTGTTGACGAATGCGCTCACCTTCAGCTGCTGCTTGAGCACGCGCATCTTCTACCAATTGCGCACCGCGACGGTTCGCTTGTTCGATCAATTGAGCCGCTTGTGCTTTAGCTGCGTCGAGTTCGGCTTTCACTTGTGCTTGCGCATCCGCAAGGTCAGCTTTTGCTTTCTCAGCCGCATTTAAGCCGTCAGCAATTTTACGCTGACGCTCACTAATCGCATTGATTAGTGGTGGCCATACAAACTTCATGCAGAATGCGACAAACATCGCAAACGCAATCGCTTGGCCAAACAATGTGAGGTTGATATTCATTGCAAATTCCTCAAATAGTGAATTTCGGAATTAAGCTGATTAACCTACAAATGGATTAGCGAATAGGATAAATAAGCCAATACCAACACTGATCATTGGGATCGCATCAAGAAGACCCGCTACAATGAACATACGCGTTTGAAGTTGTGGAGCAAGTTCAGGCTGGCGAGAAACAGCTTCTAGGAAACGACCACCTAATAGTGCGAAACCAATACCAGTACCTAATGCAGCAAAAGAAATTAAGATTGCGACTGCAATAGCAGACAAACCAAGTACTAATTCCATGAAAAAATCCTCAAATGTTAGGTTAAATCAAAACTAATAATCATCTAACCATTAACGAACAATTAGATAAAAAAATACGATTAATGTTTTTCACTTGCCATACTTAAGTACACGATGGTCAACATCATAAATACGAAAGCTTGCAGTGTAATTACAAGAATATGGAAAATTGCCCAAGGTACAGACAATGCCCATTGGATCCAGAACGGTAATAATGCAATCAGGATGAAGATTAACTCACCTGCATACATGTTACCAAACAGTCGTAGAGCCAATGAAACTGGACGCGCTAGGAAAGTCGCTAACTCTAAAACTAAATTTACTGGAACTAGTAAAATTTTAAATACAATATTATTTGAACTAAACGGGTTGAATGCAAATTCGCCTGCAAAACCACCTAAACCTTTCGCACGAATACCGTAGAAGAAGATCAAAGCAAAAACAGACAACGACATACCTAAAGTCACGTTGATATCTGTTGTTGGAACAATCTTAAAGTAAACGTGATGCGGGTCCATGCCAAATACGTGTGCACCAATCAATTGAGCTGTATACGGGATAAAGTCAATTGGGATTAAGTCCATTGCGTTCATGAGGAAAATCCACACGAAAATGGTCAATGCAAGCGGTGCGATTAAACGCGATTTGCCATGAAAAGTGTCGCGAACATTCGAGTCAACAAACTCGATAATCATTTCAATTGCAGACTGGAACTTGGTAGGAATACCAGCGTTTGCAGCTTTCGCCACAACCCAGAACAGAAAACAGAAAATCATACCAAGGCCAATTGACCAACCCATTGAATCCAAATGAATAGCAGTGAACCCCATCTGTTGAGCTTCTTCAGCAGTTTCAGCTAACTTCCAAGAACCGTCTGGCATTTTGCCATACGTCATGTTAGTCAAGTGATGCTTGATATACTCGGTCGAAGTAAGGGCATGTTCTTCAGCAGCCATAAATCACACCTGGTCAATGTCAAATACTAATATAGAGATAAGCGAACATCGCGTGCTGCTTGATATCTCGCTCAACTCCAAAAAACTTTTCAATTTTTGCTTGTGCTGATACTCATCGTTTTAGACGTGACACACAAAAAGGTGCGACCCACGACATGGCTTGAACGAGAATAAAACCACAGAACAATGCCCCCGCTGACAACGGTTCGACATTACTCAAAATCAAAACGAATCCTACGATCACAATCGCAAACTTACCCATTAAGCCCCTAAACATGTTCACATAAACCTGTTGCGAAGCTCTAGCACCTGCGACACGAAACGACTGCCACGTAAAGTAGCAGCTTGCTAGCCAACAAACCAATGCACCAAGTGCAGCGCTGATGGCAGCTGTCGTATCCTTCACTGCCCAAGCCAAAAGACCTGAGACTGGAATCATTAATGCTTGTAGGAAGACCAAAGCTTTCGCTAATCGTCGGTCAATCAAGCGACTAGTTCGGCTCATTTATTTATCCACTCACAGCATAAATGCTTGACAAGTTTAACTGATGATCGTTTTTTATCGCAGGCATTATAGAGTTAGCCCCCTCAACATGCAATCGTTTAACGACCTTAGTCGCGTTTTTTTGTCGCTTTGTAACCTGCTTGTAATATTACAAAAATGATTAATTTTTGAGTTAATTTCGCGCACTTAGTAAACAGTTTTGGGTTTTATCTGCTAAACGCTGCCAAGCTTGAATAAAATCTTGCTCATGCGCCATGCTTTCATCGACTTCGGCAAAAACAATGTGACCCAGCTTTTGGTACTGACTCTTGCTGGCATGACCTTCAGCCAATAAACACATTTGACGGTATGGACGGTTGTCATTGAGATATTTAATTTGTGCAGCTGTTGCTCCCACATGCGGATCATCGGTTAAAGCACCAGCAAATTTTAGATTTAAGGGGCGCTCTAAGTATTGATAAGCATCGTGATATGCCCAATAGCTTTTATTGTTACTACTACGGCTATATTTTTGAGCTGTGATTAACATGTTTTGTGCAAACTGTTTAGCATTGTCCCAATACAACTCGCGCTTCTCAGGCATTTGCTGCGAACGTAATGCAGCAATAAAAAATCCAATACGTACAGCATTATTAGGGTCAAGCCACACATGGGTATCAACACTGTTTTTAACTGCCGCTCCACGCGTATTGCGTAATGGCAAGGTTTGTAAAATTCCTGAATCGAGTAAAGCCACTGCTTTTTTATCTTGACCTAGTAATTTTTCCAACGGCGCTTCATGTGCTTGACCCAACCACATCACTAAACCGGCATCTTGAATAAGCTTACGGTGCTTTGGCGTTAAGCTGACATCATGTCCTGTTTGATCGGCCAACAATAAGGTCGGTGTTTCAACCCCTTTGGTGATTTCCTTGGCAATCAAGTAAATAGGTTGTGTAGAAACCACAAAACCTTGTGACCACGCTAAATTTGTGAACAAAGCCAGTGACAGAAATGCAATTAAACGGGACATGAGGAGAGATCGCTAGATTTTTAACTGCTGTTATAATATAACAATAGAACAAAAATACCTATGCGTAATCGAAAGTCTAGGCGCTTCGTGCTAAAATTTAATGTCCACTTTTCTTGACTCTCCGAACTGAGGTTTGCGCATGAGCTTATGTTCGCATGAACACCATAATGTTTTGCACGGCGTCCACGATCATCACAATGTGGCAGCGCGTTTAGCAGAAGCAGAAAGTCTCTGTGCTACAACGGGCGCGCGTTTAACCCCCTTACGTAAAGAAGTTTTAGAACTGATTTTAAATGCTACAGGCCCTATGGGTGCCTATGATTTATTGGCCAAAATTAAAGGTCAATCAGATCGCCCTGCAGCGCCGCCTACCGTGTATCGGACTTTAGACTTTTTATTAGAAAAAGGTTTAATTCATCGCTTAACCTCTATTAATGCTTATATTCCTTGTTGCCACCCACGTGAGGGACACCAAGCTGCATTTTTAATTTGCACCGAATGTAAAATCGTCAAAGAGGCTTCTGCACAAACCTTGTTACAACAACTTAAAACTTTGTCCGATGATGATGGCTTTACTCCACATCACAGCATTATTGAAATTTCAGGTATTTGCCAACAGTGTCAAACGCTATGAATTCACCTTTAATTGAGTTACGTGACATTGGCGTGCGTATTGATCAACGCGATATTTTAAAAAATGTTGATTTTAGTTTGCATCAGCAAGAGATCGTGACCTTAATTGGCCCGAATGGCGCAGGTAAATCGACCTTAATTAAAGTCTTACTTGGGATTGTCAAAGCGCAAAGCGGTCAAGTTCTAACTCAAAAAAAATTAAAGTTCTCTTATGTGCCACAAAAATTTAATCCCTCACATAGTTTGCCGCTACGTGTGAGTGATTTATTGGCACTTGAAAAATGCGATGCCAGCATTAAAGCCGAAGTGATTCGCGACACTGGCATTGCCAAACTGGATCAATTAAAAGTTCAGCAACTCTCAGGTGGTGAACGGCAACGTGTGTTAATTGCCCGTGCCTTATTGCGTCAGCCCGATATTTTAGTGCTTGATGAACCCATGCAAGGCTTAGACATTCAATCTGAAGCTGAACTTTATACCTATGTCAGTAGCTTACCGGCAAAATATGGCTGTGCAGTGTTGATGGTGTCGCATGATTTACAATGGGTTATGCAAGGCACCCATCGCGTGGTGTGTCTAAATAAGCATATTTGTTGCAGTGGCTCACCTGCCAATGTACAGCAGCACCCAGAATACCAAGCGATCTTTGGTAGTAATCGGGTGTTTTACCAACATCATCACGATCATTGTGCGCATGGCGATACGGCAACGCCGTGTCAGCATGACCCACGCCCGCATCTTCACCCAGAACCGGAAGTTTAATACATGATGGATTGGTTACAGCTGCTGCTGCCGGCATGGATCATGGGAACCTTATTGGTGTTTTTAACCGCACCATTAGGCTGTTTAATGCTGTGGCGCCGTATGTCGTTTTTTGCTGACACCATGGCACATGGCACTTTATTAGGTGTTGCAATTGCAGGTGCTTTAAGTTTACCGCTTTGGTTTGGGGTCGGTTTTATTGCCCTACTCTTGGTGGGCATTCTTTGGGTATTGCACGACCCACGCCTACCTAATGATGCTTTATTGGCACTGTGCTCTGCTACCTTACTCTGTTCAGGTTTGCTGTTTATTCAACATATTCCAAGTTTAAGACCTGAATTATTAAGCTATTTATTTGGTGATTTGCTGCAAATTGCATGGTCAGACTTACCTGTGTTTGCTTTGGTGATTGCCACTGCCTTAGTGATTCTTTATAAATATTGGCATGCACAAATCCAAGTCGCGATTGACCCTGACATTGCCATCAGTGAAGGTATTAACGCCAAATGGCAACGTTTAGTCTTTATGTTGCTGTTGGCATTGTTTACCGTATTGGCACTTAAAGCTGTTGGTTCATTACTCATGGGCGCTTTATTGGTGATTCCAGCGTTGACCGCACGCTTATTGGCACATTCTCCTAAACAGATGCTGATCTGGGCATTTGTGGTGGCACAACTTGGCGTGAGTGTGGGTTTATGGTCAAGTGCTGGTTTAAATATCTCGAGCGGTTTAAGTATTGTTATGACCATGTCTTTGCTATTTGTTGTGATCTTTGGTCTACAAAAACTCCGTAAAACAGCTTAAAAGCACTCCCCTGCCCTGCTATATCCCACCAAAAAGTCACCTGAAAAGTGCATTTAACGACTCACTTACACTGTTGTAAGTCAATACTTACAACAGTTGTGGCGTATGGGGCATATCAGTTACCTATTGAGTGGCTTATTCTTATTACATAGGAACAGGAAGTTCCAAAACATAAAACAATAATAATAAGTTTTTGCATCAGGAACGTGAGGTACGACAGGAGTTATACCTAAAATACCGCATACAGAACAGCTCGACAGGATGTCGGGCTGTTCTTTTATTGATGTACCAAACTTAGTAACAAAGCTGCACCAGCAAATAAGGTTGCAAAGCTACGGTTCATAATTTTTTGCTGTCGAGGTGAACGTAACAAACGTAGCACTTTAGCCGCTAAACCTGTGTAACCTGCCATCACCATCAAATCAATCGTAATCATAGTCAATGCCATAATTAAATATTGCGGCAACTGTGGACGAGATAAATCTAAAAACTGCGGGAGTACCGCCAATAAAAAAACAATAGCTTTAGGGTTACTCATATTGACCAAAAAGCCGCTCAACACCAATCTAGCCGCAGATTTTGTGGGCTGTTCTTGCTGAATATGAATACTTTGCACCGGTGCACGCCATTGTAGATAAGCCAAATACAATAAATAGCCCACGCCAAACCATTTAATGGCTAAAAATGCCCATGGACTAGTGGCAAATAACACCCCTGCCCCTGCTGCCACAATGCCAATTTGCACCAACAAGGCTAGTTGTAAACCTAAAGCATTCCAATAGCCCAACCGAAAGCCATAATTGAGTCCGCTTGACATAGAAGCAATTGCACCTGCACCCGGCGACACACTAATGATCCAACATGCCACCATAAAGCCTAGCCAAAGTTGATAAGACATCACGCATACTCAAAACACAATCAAAGGCTATTATAGAATGTTTAGGCTAATCTAGCAGAGGCAAAGCTGCCTTAAATTTTAACGCTCCCCTATGCAGTACAGAGTGGCTCGGGCACAATAGTCCGCAGCCAAATAGCAAAAATATATTAAGGAGCTAAGAATGACCGCTCAATCTGTCATTTTGCCATTACCTTCTGACCATGCACGTTTTATTGTGCTACGCCTAAAAGACTTAACAGTTGAACAACTCAAACAACAACTTGAAGCCTTATTCAGTACGCGCGACCGTTTAATCACCCAACATCCGCATGCTCAAATCAAAACAGCGGTGGCTTTTGGTCCAGAACTTTGGCAGCAGCTCTATAGCCAAAGTCCTCAAGGCTTTAAACAACTTGAAGCCATTCATGGCTCCTTTGACATGCCCGTACACCCAGCCGATGTGTTGATTCATATTGCCGCGCAGCGTACCGACATTTGCTTTGCCTTAAGCCAAGCCTTTTTTGAGGGCATTCAAGATCAAGTTGAAGTATTAGATGAGCGCGTTTGCTTCCGTAATTTTGATGGTCGTGACTTAACCGGCTTTATTGATGGTACTGAAAACCCACAATTTCCTGACGACCGTGCAGAAACGGCGCTTTTAGCTGAAGATGCCGGTGTATTTGCTGATGGTTCATTTGTGTTTGCACAGCGTTATGCACACAATTTGGATAAATGGAAAAAACTCAAAGTTGATGCTCAAGAACAAGTCATTGGTCGTACTAAATTAGAAAGTATTGAATTGCCTGATGACGTTAAACCGAACAATGCACATACCGCACGTGCCATTGTAGAAGATGAAACAGGCGAAGAACTGGCAATTTTGCGTCACTCTTTGCCATATGGTGATGGTCGTGGTGATCAAGGTTTATTCTTTATTGCCTATACCCGTGACCTTACGATTATTGACCATATGCTATTGCAAATGTTTGGTACTAGTGGTGATGGTATTCATGACCGTTTACTGCATTTTGTGACCCCTATGGATGGCGCTTATTATTTTGCCCCAAGCCAAGAGTTACTTGAACAGGTACTCGAAAACGTATAAAAAAAAAGGCGCTTAAAGCGCCTTTTTTATTTAAAACGTCACACGCTTATAAGGGCGATACTGTGGCGTCCAGAAGTTATTTTCAATCGCTGCTGTTAAAGCTTCATCACTCATTAAAGGTGCAACACCATCTGCCATGGCTGCTTGTGCCACTTTAAAGGCAATGAAACGAGAAACCTGCTGAATTTGATCAAGTTCTGGTAACAAATCAGCACTAATGTCCTGTAGCTTTGGTGAACACTCTGCCAAAGCAATACTTGATGCCATGAGCATAGCGTGAGTAACACGGCGTGCACCGACCGCAATGACCCCTAAACCAATACCGGGGAAAATATAAGAGTTGTTACACTGCGAGATATTGTAAATTTTGCCTTGATAATTCACCGGTGCAAATGGACTTCCGGTAGCAATTAAAGCACGACCTTCTGTCCATGCAATCACATCACTTGGTGATGCTTCTACCCGTGAGGTTGGATTAGACAGTGGCAATACAATAGGATGCTCACAGTGGCTTGCCATGGTCTTAATAATTTCTTCAGTAAATAAACCCGGCTGACCCGACACCCCAATGAGTACTGTCGGTTTGGCATGTTGCACCACATCAAGTAATGAAATCATGTCTGCGCTATTGGTCCAATCTTGAACCTGTACAGCATCTTGGGCTAAAGGACGCTGAAAATCGACCAAGTTAGGCTGATTATTGGTAATTAAACCAAAACGATCCACCATAAAAATACGAGCGCGTGCTTCTAGATCACTTAAACCTTCAGCCACCATTTGCGCCACAATTTGTTCAGCAATACCACAACCTGCTGAGCCTGCACCTAAAAATGCCACCACTTGATCTTTAAGTTGCTTACCTGCGGCACGACTTGCCGCAATTAAACTCCCCACAACCACGGCTGCTGTGCCTTGAATATCATCGTTAAAACAGCAAATTTGATCGCGATATTTATTCAACAATGGCATGGCATTCTTTTGCGCAAAGTCTTCAAACTGAATCAGTGCATCCGGCCAACGACGTTGAATCGCGGCAATCACTTCATCCACAAAGTCATAGTATTCATCACCACTAATACGCGGTTGTGCCAAGCCCATATAAATAGGGTCATTGAGTAACTGTGGATTATTGGTCCCTACATCTAGGGTAATAGGTAAGGTATACGCTGGGCTAATGCCACCACACGCGGTATATAAAGACAATTTTCCAATTGGAATGCCCATGCCGCCAATGCCTTGGTCGCCCAAACCTAAAATACGCTCACCATCAGTAATCACAATCACTTTGACATTTTTTTTGGTGACGTTATGCAAAATCTCGTCAATATGACCACGGTCAGCATGAGAAATAAAGACACCACGATGACGACGATAAATATCTGAAAAACGCTGACATGCCTCACCCACCGTTGGGGTATAAATAATCGGCATCATTTCACTTAAATGATTTTCGATTAAGTGATAAAACAAGGTTTCGTTGGTGTCTTGAATATTACGTAAATAGATATGACGGTTAATGTCGTCATGAAAAGCACAATATTGCTGATAAGAGCGTTGGCTTTGCTCTTCGATCGTTTCAATTGCATGTGGAATTAAGCCATGCAAATTAAAATGACTACGCTCTTCAGCACTAAATGCTGAACCTTTGTTTAGCAAGGGTAATTCAAGCAAATTATTGCCTGCATAAGGGAGATACAAAGGTTTATTAAAATCGTCTACGGTCATGCCTAAGCTCGTTGTTTTCACTACAATGATGGACGTGCAACCATTGCACTTTGACTATCCTGTGGTTTGAGCTTAACCCTATTTTGCAATAATTGTATATTTAGTAAATTGATAACCATTTCAAACTAATTTTTGTAGATAATAGTGCTATAAAAGTGCGCTTTTCCTGCAAGTTTATTATTTTAGCTGTCTATAAAATGGCTCAAAAGCACTGTAGTCACTCATATCAAGAGCCAATGCGTTTTTTAGCTTTAGATATACTGTATTTTTTATAAATGAAATATATCGCATTTTTTAAATGTCCGTTTTGCGGTTCATCAATTAAAAACACTGCATTTTTTTAAAAAAAATATCGTACATTATTTATTCACAACAAATGCCTTCACCTAAACAGTGCGAAATTTGCTATATTTGCCGTTTTTCTGCGACATTTATTTTCGACTGAATATGAACACGGCAATCCAAGCAGCGCTCGATCATGCAGTGCAAACCCTTCAAGCTGAAGGTGTACTCCCATCCGACTTTAATAATAACGGTAACTTAACGCGTACTAAAGACCGCACTCACGGTGATTTTGCGTCTAATATCGCCATGATCGCGTCGAAAGCTGCGGGTATGAAGCCTCGAGATTTAGCGGAAAAGATTTTAGCAGCACTCCCTGAAGTGGCTGATATCAGTAAAGCTGAAATCGCAGGTCCGGGATTTATTAACTTCTTCTTAAATGCCGACCAACGTTTTGCTGTGCTTGATGCCATTCAAGCTCAAGCTGCACAATACGGTCGTACTCAAGTGAATGCACAAAAACGCATTCAAGTTGAGTTTGTATCTGCTAACCCAACCTCGAGCCTACACGTAGGTCATGGTCGTGGTGCAGCATACGGCATGACAGTGGCTAACTTGTTAGAAGCAACAGGTGCAAGCGTTGACCGTGAATATTATGTCAATGATGCTGGTCGTCAAATGGATATTTTAGCCACTTCAACTTATCTACGTTATTTAGAGTTAACAGGTCAAGAACTTGTTTTCCCTAAAAATGCGTATCAAGGCGACTATGTAAAACACATCGCACAAAGCATTATTGACCAAGATGGTGATGCTTATGTTCGTCCTGTAGCAGATGTGTATAAAGACGTTCCTGAAGATGTGCAATATGCTGAAGCTTTAGATGCAGATGGCAACAAAGTGGTGCTATCAGGTGATAAAGAAAAACACATTGATGGTTTAATCTTTAACTCACAAAACTTAATTGGCGAAGGTTACCGTGTTTTCCATCAAGCCGCGTTAAAAGCCATTCTTGATGACATTAAAGATGACCTAGGCGAATTTGGTGTTACTTTTAATCAATGGTTTAGCGAAGCATCTTTAACCACGAAAATTGAAGAAGCATTACAAACACTTGATCAACGTGGTTTCCTTTACGAAAAAGATGGCAACATTTGGTTTAAATCAACTGAATTTGGTGATGAGAAGGACCGCGTTGTGAAACGTCGTAACGGTCAAACCACTTACTTTGCCTCTGACATTGCCTACCATTTAAATAAATTACAACGTGGCTATACAGACATCGTAGATATTTGGGGTTCTGACCACCATGGTTATATTGCACGTGTTAAAGCTGCAATTGATGCGATGGGTTATGACTCGAAAAAATTGACTGTGCTTTTAGTACAGTTTGTCAGCCTTTGGCGTGGTGGCGAGATGGTTCAAATGTCATCTCGTTCAGGTCAGTTTGTAACCTTACGTGATCTTCGTAAAGAAGTCGGTAACGACGCTGCACGTTTTTACTACGTGATGCGTAAATCTGAACAACACATTGACTTTGACTTAGACTTAGCAGTTTCACAAAGCAAAGACAATGCGGTGTACTACATCCAATATGCGCATGCGCGTATTTGCCGTATGTTAGAAAAAGCAGTCACATTAAATGTAAACTTTGATGCGACTACTGCACGTGATTTAGCAGCTAAACTTGAATTAGATGCTGAAACTGAAATTCTAGCCAAACTGGCAGCGTATCCTGAAATTGTGGTACGTGCGGCAAATAGCTACGAACCACACCAAGTGGGTAACTACTTAAAAGAATTGGCGGCGTTATTCCACGGTTGGTATAACGAAAACAAAGTTTTAGGTGATGATGCCGAGCTGACTCAAGCACGTTTGTTGCTGTCTGTAAATGTACAGCAAATACTACGTAATGGTTTGGAGTTAATGGGCGTATCTGCACCACAAAGCATGTAATAGAGTTTGCCTACACCTTTTGTGCAGGCAAATTTTAAAGTTTTACATCACGATGTAAACGATTGTTATGACATCGTGAAATCAAGGGCTTAAGGTTTGACTTTAAGCCCTTGAATCGTTACAAGTGGTTATCAACTCGATCTGTTTAAAAAGGAAATCTACGTGTTTGGAAAAACGCAACGCGGTGTATCTGAACGACCAAATAAGCAAAAAAAACCACTCATTCCAACATGGTTATGGATGTTAGTGGTCATTTTAATTTTGCTGTGTTTTGCTGTCGCATTGATGTTGTGGAAACCGTGGTCACCTGTACAGACCAAACCTCAAGTGACTACCGAATATAATCAAGAAGACACCAACAAAGATTATCGTTTTTATGAACTGTTGCCGCAGCAACAAGTCACACCCATTCCGGATCAAGCTGTGCCTGAAACTCAAAGCAGCAGCAAGGTTGTGATTGTAGAGGCACCAGAAGCACCTGCATCTGAAGCAACTGCATCTGAAGCAACTGCCAATCAAGCTGGTTTAATCAGCGCTGAAGAAGCTAAAAACAATTATATTTTACAAGTGCGTAGCTATAATGACCCAGATCAGGCTGATACGCGCCGTGCTGAAATTATCTTAAATGGTTTATCGGCTGATATTTTAGAAATTCAAGAAAATGGCGAAACTTGGTATCGGGTCATTTCAGGACCTTATGATTCTCAAGATGCTGCAATTCATGCACAGCAGACTTTACAAGATAGCGGCATCGACTCTATTGTCGTTAAACGCTAAAATTCAAGCGACCTCAAGGTCGCTTTTTTTATTTATCTTGTTGTAAAGCTAAATCTTTGGCATAAGCACGTTGATAGGCAGCTCGGCTTTCAATACGTTGTACATACGCTTGAATATTGCCATATTGAGCGCCAAAACGCGTTGCTACGGCTTGTAAGCCAAAGCTCATTTGAATATCAGCAAAAGAAAACTCTCCAGCAAAATAAGCCTGTTGGGTTAAATAATCTTCTAAATACTCCAAATGCTCTTTTAAACGTGCGCTAAATAAATTGTGCTTGACCCCTATAAGCATTTTATCTGCAGTGTGCTGTAAAATTTTTGGTAGCTTTTTGGGTGCTTCATTCATTGCAAAAGTCATCAGTAGCAAGGGCATAAGTGAGCCTTCTGCATAATGTATCCAATAGCGATAGGCCAATGCTTGTGTTGGCTGTTGCGGCTTAAATTGACCTTGTACATCATAATATTGTTGTAGATATTCTAAAATTGCAGCAGATTCAGCAATTGTATATTCACCATCTGTGAGTATGGGTGCTTTACCTAAAGGATGGATATTTTTAAGTTGGGCAGGTGCGGCAAAATGACTAAGGCGTTGATAAAATTTGACCTCGTAATCAAGTTTTAATTCTTCTAAAGCCCATAAAATCCGTAGTGAGCGTGATTTTTCTAGATGGTGTAAGCAGATCATCTAAGCATTCCCGTTATGGTTTTAATTTAACTATAACGAGCTTTGCTTTAGAAAATCTGCCTAAGTTACACAAAGGCTATGAGATCTCGCATAGCCTTAACAGTATTATTTACTGGCACGCATACGTTCAGGTAATACAGGCGCTTCTAGGCGTGGTCCTTCATAGGCCGGAATGCTGCCAAAACGTGAATGACCTTCAACCCATTGTTGACGTGCCTCAGCAAGTTCTTCTTGGGTACGACCAACAAAGTTCCACCACAACAAAATCGGCGATTCAAACGGTACACCACCTAACAACAACACGCGACTGTTGGCAGCTAAATCAAGTTTAAGCTCAGTTAATCCTGGTTCAACAAATAAGAAGTTATCATCATTAAGTTCATGCCCATGAATACTTGCTTCGCCCTCTAACACCATAAATCCGTACTCAAAGCGTGGATTAAGATTTAAGGTGGTACTTGTGGCTGCTTTTGTTGTTAAATCTACGCCTAACAATTCGCTGTGGACTTTTACAGGTGATGTGGTGTTTACAAAATCCCCCACCAATACCGTAAATTCAATGCCATCTTTTGTGACAACAGGTAATTCAGGGTAATGATCAAAACGTGGTGCGATATTGCGTTTATCATCGGGCAAGGCAATCCACAATTGGGCTGCGTGCATTTGGGTTTCATTGTCTGGCGCCACTTCGGTATGTGAAATACCATAACCTGCGGTCATCAAATTGACTTGTTTTGGACGAATCAGTTGCTTAGAGCCCAAACTGTCGTCATGCAACATGGTGCCATCAATCATCCAAGTAAAGGTTTGTAAACCAATATGCGGGTGTGGCCCTACATCTAAACCTTCACCTTGTGGGAAGTGTACTGGACCTGCATGGTCTAAGAAACACCATGCACCAATCATACGTTTTTCGCGACTGGGTAAAGCGCGTTTAATAATAGTGCCCTGCCCAATTTCAGCACGGCGTAAAGTAAAGGTTTGGATAAATTGGTTTACATATTTTGCGCAATCATCAGAATGCGAAACTTCGGTATAGCTGTTATTGGTCATGACACATCCTAGGTGTTGCTGTGGTTAGATTCTAATTCCTGTAAGGCTGCGAAGCCATATATGATTTGATACGCTAAATCCTATGGTTAGGACAAGCCTATTTGTATTTAGTAACAAAAAAGAGCGCCGAAGCGCTCTTTTTATTGGATATTAAAGATATTCATCTGAAAGCCCTCACTGCCGCGAGCATAGCTCTTGGCGTAATTTAGGCAAGAAACGCTGTTTCTTGAAAGCCCTAAATTACTCCCATTCAATTGTTGCAGGTGGTTTACTTGATACGTCATACACCACGCGAGAAACGTCAGCAATTTCGTTCATGATACGAGTCGAAATCTTGTCGACTAAATCGTATGGAAGGTGTGCGAAACGTGCAGTCATAAAGTCTACAGTTTCAACGGCACGAAGTGCGATGACCCATGCATAACGACGACCATCACCTACTACACCAACCGATTTCACTGGTTGGAATACAGCGAATGCTTGAGCAGTTTTATCATACCAACCGCTTGCACGAAGTTCTTGCATGAAAATGTCATCTGCTAGACGAAGAATGTCAGCATATTCTTTTTTCACTTCACCTAAAATACGAACACCTAGACCCGGACCTGGGAATGGGTGACGGTAAAGCATTTCAAATGGAAGACCTAAAGTTGTACCTAAACGGCGCACTTCATCTTTGAACAAGTCACGGATTGGTTCAACCAATTCAAACGCTAAATCTTCTGGTAAACCACCCACGTTGTGGTGTGATTTAATCACGTGCGCTTTACCATTTTTAGTTGCAGCAGATTCGATCACGTCTGGGTAAATCGTACCTTGAGCAAGGAAGTTTACGCCATCAAGCTTACGTGCTTCTTCAGCAAATACTTCGATGAACTCACGACCAATGATCTTACGTTTTTTCTCAGGATCAACTTCGCCTTTAAGCGCAGTTAAGAAACGCTCTTCAGCGTCAGCACGGATCACGCGGATCCCCATGTTTTTGGCAAACATGTCCATCACTTGCTCGCCTTCGTTCAAACGTAATAAACCGTTATCTACGAATACACAAGTCAACTGATCGCCAATTGCACGGTGTAAAAGTGCAGCCACAACAGATGAATCTACACCACCTGAAAGACCTAATAATACTTTTTGATCACCAATTTGTTTACGCAATTGTTCAACACGTAAATCGATGATGTTTTCTGAGTTCCACAGCGCACGACAGCCACAAATCTTGTGAACGAAGTTAGACAATAACTCAGCACCTTTTGCAGTGTGTGTTACTTCTGGGTGGAACTGAATACCATAGAAACGACGCGCTTCATCAGACACCATCGCAAATGGGCAGCTTGGCGTGCTTGCAGTCACTTGGAAGCCTGTCGGAATGGCAGTCACTTTATCGCCATGACTCATCCATACTTTGAGCTTGTCAGCAGAATCTTCAAGATCACCAATCAGTTGGTCACGTACTTGAATATCAACTTCTGCATAACCAAATTCATGCACATCACCTGGCTCAACTTTACCGCCAAGCTGATGCGACATGGTTTGCAAACCGTAGCAAATACCAAGAACAGGAACACCAAGCTCAAACACAACTTGCGGTGCGCGTGGGCTACCATCAACGTAAACGCTTTCAGGGCCACCTGAAAGAATAATACCGTTTGGATTAAAAGCACGAATGTCTTCTTCAGACATATCAAACGCATACATTTCTGAATAAACGCCAGCTTCACGTACACGACGTGCGATAAGCTGACTATATTGAGAACCGAAGTCCAAAATCAGGATACGATCTTCAGTAATTTGGGTATTGGTAGTCATGGCAAACAACTATGCAGGCAACGAATATAAGCGCGCTATTCTATCATTTTTCCAACGATTAGACACACTATTCAGATTAGGTGAAAAACTAAACTAGACATTTTTATCTAGTTTAGGCATAGATTTTAGAGCAAATTGAATTTTTTGCTGCTTATTTCAGCCGCTCAATTTTAATCACTTCAATATCGGTGGGTTTAGAGCGGTGCGTGTCCACTTCTCCCATCACTTTAATACGGTCACCTGCTTTTAGCTGCATCGGTTGCCATAAGTCATCATCTATATCCAATATAATGCTGCCTGTGGCATCTTTAAACTCAAAGTCATCGCCTGCCACATGACGTACGATACTGCCAGTTAAGCTCACACCAACTTCATCTTGTAAGGTTTTGGCTTGAGCAACAGTAACTGAGTTTTTAGCCGCTTCTTTGAGCAAAGTTTGGTCAGCTTTTGCCAATACCACTGAGCTAGCACCAAGTGCGATTGCCATTGTTAGTGCTGTCATTATTTTTTTCATGCTTACCTCTATTGTTTGTATTTTGGTGATTTTATTTTAAAAGTTGCTTCTTTTAGCATTGTAATTTTTCGTGGTATTTAGGCATCAATTGAGGGTGTTATTTAAAAGTGAAAGTAAAAGAAAATTATTAGTTTTAACTGCTGACTTTCAGCTTTTAGACTGTTAGCATTTGCCCAAACTTTCGCTTGTTGCTGCCCATGGAACTGCTCGATTTTATTTTACATGTCGATGATCATTTGCTCGAATTCATCACCAATTATGGGGTATGGATTTACGGCATTTTATTCTTAATTATTTTTGTCGAAACAGGTTTGGTGGTCATGCCATTTTTACCGGGCGACAGTTTATTGTTTGCAGCAGGTGCTTTGGCGGCATCTACAGGTGCTATGGACCCTTGGGTGCTAATTCCATTACTGTTTGTGGCAGCCGTGTTGGGCGATACTTTAAATTACCATGTTGGTAAATATATTGGTCCACGTGTCTTTGAAATTGAATCACGTTTTATTAACAAAAAGCACTTATTTGCTACGCAGAAATTTTTTGACAAACATGGTGGTAAAACCATTATTTTTGCGCGTTTTGTACCTTTTGCACGTACCTTTGCACCCTTTGTAGCAGGTGCTGGTAGCATGAATTATAAGTATTTTTTAACCTACAACGTGGTTGGTGCTGCCATTTGGATTAGCTCGTTTGTGATTTTAGGCTATGTCTTTGGTAACTTACCGATTGTCAAAGATAACTTCACGTACTTAATTTTTGGCATCATTATTTTAAGTATTTTACCTGGAGTTATTGAGGTTATCCGCCAAAAATTCTTTAAGAAAAATGTAGCTTAAAGTAAGCCAATTAAAACAGGCAACACACACACAACAAGCAATACCGCCGATCCTTTATATAAACGATCGGCATTTTTTTGGCTATTTTCAGGATTAAGCAATGCTCGTCCAAAACACATCCAAAAAAAAGCAGTAGGAATTAAAATAATGCTAAAAAAAGCAAATACACGTAGTGCAATAGACGGATGCTCCCATGTTTGCATGGGGAAAATACCGGCGGCAAAGAGTAATGCTTTGGGATTTTTTAAGGTGGCAAAAAATAACTGATACAACTTAATCGCACGGTGAGTTTGGCTATGTTTTTCTAAATGTTTGGCTTGCCATAAATAAAATGCCCATATCAGGGTATATAGGCTACTTCCAATATGTGCGATCAAACTAATTTTGGGCCAGATTGGCTGCATTAAATGAATAAATAAAGCCCACAAGCTAATGGCATAAGCATAACCTAACAGCTGAATAGGCACATACAAACTGGTTTTGGCAATGCCTTGCTGATGCGCAGAACTGGCCAATAACGCATTGGTTGGCCCCGGAATCATCAGCACAGCAAATACTGCAACAAGAAAAAACCAATTCTCTAGCATGCTTTATCCTTAAAATGATCTAGAGCATTCAAGTCCTTATGAATGCCAAACTACATTATTTTTGTGGTTGACGAATCAACAATGGGCAATGTTTAAATTTTGCTGCTTGAGCAATCGCTTCTTGCTGACCTAATAAACGTGCCTCTTCTGTGCGTTTGGTATTACTAGATTGCCCCATATTGACTGATACATTAGGTGCTAAACCCCAACCGCCACGGCTGCCCCAACCACCACCCAAACCAATACCCACGCCCATACCCGTACGTTTAGGTGTTTCTACGCCGTTGGCAATATACTCACCAATGCGCTTATATTCACTTTGCAATTGCGAGCAGGTCAGTGCTTGATATTGGGTAGGCGAAACATAAATTGGTTTTACCGCAGAAGAACATGCACCAAGCCCGATTGTCGTCAGCACTAGCATGCCAAGTGTTAATTTTTTCATACCCATCTCAAGATAGAAACTCGTTTAAGCTATTGAACAATGATTCGCCAATTGCCGTCAATTGGGTTTATTTTTTTGACCAAGCTTTTGCTTAATCTGCTGTTCATATCCAAAACCATAAAGCCTTTAAAATACAGGCTTAATAATAACCAAACCAATTAACGATAACAGCGCCAATACCGCAATCATCATGCCGGCGCGGCGTTGGGTTAATAACAGTTGATTGTCTTGTTTAAAAGCCTTACTTAAAGAAGATAGCATGACAAAAAACAGCACTACTTTGGCATAAAACCATGGCTCAACCGCAAAATCCTTTAAATACAAAGCTACTAAACCGGTGATCACAACAAAAGTGACCGAAAAATGCTGTAAGCCGACCAACAATTTACGTGCTACAGGATTAGGCTGTTCGCCCTGTACACCAACCAATAAAGTTGCAGCACGTGCAAACACCACCAAAATCAGTAGGCTTGCCAGACTCATATGTACAATTTTAATGATTAATTGAGTATCCATACATCACCTTAAGTTTTGGGTGCATGAGCACATTCAGGGCTTGAGGTATCTTGACCTTGCCACTCATCTGCCACAAAAGCGTGAATCGCTAAAGCATGGATATTCCCAGGACTGAGTAAATCTCCCACTGCTGCATAAATTTTTTGATGACGCTGTACTAAACGTAAACTTGCAAATACATCACTAACAATCACAACTTTAAAATGTGATTCTTTGCCTGGATAATAGCCACCGTGTCCTGAGGATTCATTCACGACTTGTAAATAGCTAGGTTGCAGCGTGTTTAAGCGCTCACGTAATTGCTGTTCTAACATGATGTAAACCTTTATTTAAATTCAATTTAAGTATAGCGTGCTTCGCTAAAAAGCTATAGTGACGGGTTTTTTAAGCCTATTTAAGTCAAAAATTTAAAAAAATCGGCCAAATTGCTTTAATTTTATGCAATCAAACTGATCAATCATAAAAAGTAGTTGACCTAAATTTTTCCTTCTGTATTATACGTAGCCATGCGGGAATAGCTCAGTTGGTAGAGCATAACCTTGCCAAGGTTGGGGTCGGGAGTTCGAGTCTCCTTTCCCGCTC